>JALHUF010000367.1 GCA_022866195.1 Terriglobia bacterium | reverse complement strand
GGGCGAAGTGGAAAGCCCGCAGCGCAACATGCCCCGCGCGCTGATCTTCGGCGCGCTCCTAGTCATCGTCGTTTATGTTCTGTCGAATTTGGCTTACTTCTACGTGCTGTCTCCCTCGGAAGCTGTCGGCACCAGCACCATAGCTGCGGATGCGGCCCGGCGCTTCCTGGGCGCGGCCGGCGGCGGGTTCATCGCCGTGGGCGTGATGATTTCTGCCTTCGCCACGCTCAATGGCTCAATCCTCGCCGGCTCCCGCATCCCCTTCGCCCAGGCGCGCGACGGGCTATTCCCGTCGGGCTTGGCCAACATCCATCCGCGTTTCCACACGCCCGCCACGGCCATCGTGGCTCAAGCGGTGGTCGCCGCGCTGTTTGCTCTCACCGGTCAGTACCAAGCACTCTTCACGAAGGTGATTTTCGCTGAGTTTCTCTTCTACGTGCTGGTGACGGCGGGGATTTTCGTTCTGCGCCGGCGCGCGCCGGGACTCGCTCGTCCTTACCGCACCTGGGGCTATCCTTTCGTCCCCGCGATCTTTGTCATTCTCTCGGCGGGATTACTGGTCAATACTTTTCTGGAGCGACGGTCAGACTCTTTGTGGGGCTTGGTGCTCATGGGCAGCGGAGTTCCCGCGTACCTACTGTGGAAGGTATGGCGACACAAAACCAGTCCCTGAAGCGACTCGCTCGCTGGACGCAACTCCTCGCCCGAGGCCTGGCAAGAAACTCAGAATCGGGTGTATCCTGACTGCCGAGGACTTATGCGACGCCGTGCAGTTACGTCCGCTGGACTCCTGCTGCTTGTTCTGGCAGCAGCTTCCTATCTGTACCGCGACCGGGCCCGCTGGCTGCCCACGGTCAAACGCTCGCCGGCGCCCGTGGCGGTGCCGGGAGCAGCGCCTATCGAAGGGCCGTATTTTTCCGACGGAGATCGCATCGGCGAGCGCATCATCGCCGCCATCAACCACACGCAGAGCTCGCTCGACCTCGCCATCTTTGACCTGACCCAGCCCGACATCACTGCCGCCCTCGCGGCCGCCCACCAGCGCGGAGTGAAGATTCGCATCGTCGCCGACGAGCGTCAGGCGCACGAGCCACATTCCGAGATCCCTTATCTCACGTCCCAGGGCCTGGCGGTGCGGCTGAGCCGCGGTTACAGAGGAAACCGCTCCCTCATGCACAACTAGTTCGCGGTATTCGACGGGCGGCTCGCGGAGACGGGAAGCTTCAACTGGACAACCAGCGCCGAAAGCTACAACTTTGAAAACGCCGTCTTCCTTGCCGACCCGGCGAGCGTGGCGCGGTTCCAAGAGGCGTTTGAGCGCATTTGGGCACGCGCGCAGTGATGCGCGGCATCACCCTCCAAAGGCGGCGGTGAGTCAGCGGCAGGGTCTTTACTTCTTCTGCAAAGCGGGCAGCAGGTGCTGCGTCAGGTAGATCTCGTAAGCCTTCCGTACCTCGTCTGTTATGGGTGCCGTAGCGAGAGGTCGATCCCCCTCGGCGCGGAGATATATGTCGCCGGGCCTCCCCAAGGCGCCCGGTTCCGTCTTCATGTATTTCTCCTGATCCGCCAATCCAAACTCGTAGAAATCCTTCGCGGTATAGGTCCTCATCTGCTCGGGCGCGATCTTTCCTACACTGCGCACGTAAAGACTTAGCCTCGCATAGCCGCGGTCCTTGTCGTATTCGGCTCGCAGAATGTGCTGGAGTTCCTCGTTCGGGTCCTTGGGATCCTTATAGACGTCGGCAATGAGATAGAAGCCGGTCAGCTTTCCCGCGCGGGAAGAGTCCAGAAGTTGAAAGAGGCGGTAGGTTGAATCGTTGGCATCGATCACCGCCGCCTTCTCTTTCGCCCGCGCGGCCCCCACGCTGGCTCCGAGAAGGGCCGCCCCCAGCAGCGCCCCAACCGCCAAGGTTGATGCTGCTAACTCTCTCCTCATAATTCCCTCCCAAGGCGAATTAACCTAGCGCATGAGCATTGGGAATCAAAAATTCTGGTCCTGGGACCTCGGCAATCGCCATACTACTCCTCTGAGCGGACAGAAACAAGAAGATGCTGCTCGCTGTTTCACAGCCCCCGCCCTCCCGGGGTTTCGGGTGGGCGGAGGTCCCTTGTTTCCTGTCTCGGCATAAACTGCCTCCGGGCGCCGGAGGCCTCCACCCGGGCCACCTCCTATGGGTACAAGAGGTACTTCTCGCGCATCCGGCGGAACGGCTCGCGCGCCTCATACGAGCGCCGCATAATCGCGCCGGGATCATGCCCCTTCTTGATGGCTGCCAACACCCCGCGCGCGCCGACCAGGGCGAGCGTCTTATCGATCTGAAAGTCCTGCGGGAAGAGCCGGTAAAGCGCTGCCACCAGTTCTACGCCCAACTCCGGGGAGTTGAGCGCTTGCCGGTCAAGCAAGACGAGGCTGATCCCGTGACATACCTGGCCCTTGAACGGGCCGCTGCGCGGCGTGAACTCCACCGGCAAGAAGCGAACGCCCTGAATCTTGCGCTCGTTCAGGTGCGCCGCGAGTTTCCGCGACTCGATCCACGGGGCGCCGAGAAGTTCAAACGGGGTGTCGGTCCCCCGCCCCACACTGACATTGGCGCCCTCGACCATCGCCACGCCCGGATAAAGCGTGGCCTCCGTCAACGTCCGCAAGTTCGGCGAGGGCTTCACCCAGGGCAGCCCGGTCTCGTCGTACCAGTCGGTGCGCTCCCAACCCCGCATCTTGATGATGTGCAGCTTCACTCCCAGGTTGTTCTCGCGGTTGAACATCTCCGCCAGTTCCCCCACCGTCATACCGTGCCGGACGGGCATGGGGAAATAGGCGACAAAGGAAGTCAAATCCTTATCCAGGACTGGCCCTTCGACAGAAAATCCGTTGATGGGGTTCGGCCGATCAAGGACGTAAACGGCTATGCCCTTTTTCGCCGCGGCTTCCATGGCATAGCCTAGCGTCGTAACGTAGGTGTAGAAGCGGACACCGGCGTCCTGTATATCGAAGACCAGCGCATCCAGCCCCGCGAGCATCTTGTCCGTGGGGCGCGTGGTCTTGCCGTAGAGGCTGTAAACCGGCAGGTGGGTGGCCGGATCCTGGCCCGAAGCCACAGGCGCACCCTCGTCTGCTGTGCCGGTAAAGCCATGCTCGGGGCCAAAAATAGCCCGGAGTTTGACCCCCGGCGCGCGGTAGAGGAGGTCAATCGTCCGGCGCCCCTGGGCATCGCGGCCGGTATGATTGGTGATGAGCCCCACACGCATTCCGGCAAGAGGGGCGAAGTTTTCCGCCACTAGCACATCGATCCCTGTTAGGACCTTCCCGTTTCGCACGCCGCGGATGCGGTGACTCTTCATCAGCTCGAAGTAACCGGTCAGAGACCGCCGGCTGGCCAGGATTTGCTCCGTCGAGGCCGGCCCCAGCGCCGCCGCCACCACCGAGGCGACCCGGGTCCGCAGCCCCACCACGTCCCCCTTGCCGTCGGGATGCACACGGTTTGTCAGGAGGATGACGTAGGTCCGGGAGACCGGGTCGATCCAGATGGAAGTCCCTGTCCACCCGGTGTGGCCATAGGAGCCAAGCGGGTAAAGCTCCCCGCGGTTCGAAGCATAGGGAGAATCAATGTCCCACCCCAGCCCGCGCAAGATCATGGCATCCGGAGGCGCTTGTGGCGTGGTCATCTTCTCGACGGTTAGAGGGCTCAACACCCGAGCCCCGGCGCGCGTGCCGCCATTCAAGAGCAGCTGCGCGAAAATCGCCAAATCGTCAGCGGTGGAGAAAAGCCCGGCGTGGCCCGCTACACCGCCCATGTTGTAGGCCGTGGGGTCGTGGACTTCTCCCCAGAGCATTTTCCCCGTTTCCCCGAGCTGGTACTGCGTAGGCGCGATGCGGTCGTGCACCGCCGGCGGAGGAGAGAAGAAGGTATCCGTCATCCCCAAAGGCTGGAAAATATTCTGGGCACAAAAGAGCTCGAGTGGCTGGCCAGAAACGCGGCGCACGATCTCGCCCAGCGTCTCGAAATTGATGTCACTGTAGATGAACCGCGTGCCGGGCACGGCGACCGGCGTTTCCTCAACAATCATTGGCAGAGCTGTTTCGTAGCCCGACCACTCCGGCTTCAGGTCAAGGTCAGGCCGCAGCCCGGAATAGTGCGTCAGGAGTTCGCGAACAGTGATGTCCTCCTTGCCGTGCGCTTTGAACTCCGGCCAATAGTCAGCTACAGGATCCTCCAGCGAGATCATCCCCCGTTCCACAAGCTGCATAACGGCCGTCGTGGTGGCGATGACCTTGGTAAGCGAGGCCAGGTCAAAGATGGTGTCCGGGGTCATGCGAACCTGTTGCGGCACTACCGCCCGGTTTCCGAACGCCCGGCGACAAACCACCCTTCCCTGTTGTCCCACCAGAACCACCGCGCCAGGACATCGTCCCGTGCGTATCGCTTCCTCGATCACGCTAGCTAAGGGCGCAAGTTGCGCCTCGCTTAGATCTGATGCGGAGTTGACTGCTGCGCACGCGCTAGGTGGGCGGGTGACCACCGCTTGCAGGATGAACAGGAAGATTGCCAGCCTTAGAGGTCTCATTGCCTTCTGCCTTCTGCCTTCTGCCTTCTGCCTTCTGCCTTCTGCCTTCTGCCTTCTGCCTTTCGACTCTTGACTTTCGACTTTTGACTTCAGAGGCTCCTGCTATATACTCGCGGGCTCCTTCTGTCAACGAGGGGCTCGGAAAATCTTAGATGGTCCGGCATCCCATGAAACTCACTTTCCTCGATTGGTCCGTAGTTGCCGCCTATTTTCTGATCAATCTGCTCATTGGGCTTTATTACCGCAAGAAAGCCAGTCGAAGCACGGGCGACTTCTTCGTCTCCGGCCGGGAGGTGACGTGGTGGCTGGCAGGCACCTCCATGGTCGCCACCACCTTTGCCGCCGACACCCCGCTGGCCGTGACCGGCCTGGTGGCAAAACAAGGGATCGCCGGTAACTGGCTCTGGTGGAGCCTGCTGTTCAACGGCATGATGACGGTGTTTTTCTTTGCCCGCCTCTGGCGGCGCGCGGAAGTCATCACCGATGCGGAGCTGGTCGAGTTGCGTTACGCCGGCAAGCCCGCGGCCTTCCTGCGTGGCTTCCGCTCCGTCTATTTCGGCATCTTCATGAACTGCCTGGTCGTGGGCTGGGTCAACCTGGCCATGGAAAAAATCCTCATGACCTCGCTCGGCGTCTCCCGGACCTGGGCGCTCGTGATCTGCCTGGGCGTAATGGCTCTGACCGGCTTCTACACCACGATTTCTGGCCTCTGGGGCGTGCTCTGGACTGACGTCGTCCAGTTCGTCCTCAAGATGGGCATGGTGATTGTGCTGGCCTACTACGCGATTCGCGCGGTCGGCGGCATGGAGGCGTTGAAGGTCAAGCTGGCGGCCGTGGATGCCGCCCGCGGTGCTGCCGAGGGTGGCTCAGGCTCGATTCTCTCTTTCATTCCCGACCTGCACTCGCCCTGGATGCCGATTCTGGCGTTTTGCGTGTATCTCGGGGTGAACTGGTGGGCCAACTGGTACCCAGGCGCCGAACCGGGTGGCGGCGGTTACGTGGCGCAGCGGATCTTCTGCGCTAAGAATGAAAAACATTCGCTGTGGGCGACGCTGTGGTTCAACATCGCGCACTACGCGCTGCGGCCCTGGCCTTGGATTCTGACAGCTCTGGCCTCGGTGGCTCTGTACCCCAATTTGAAAGACCCGGAGGTCGGGTACATCAAGGTCTGGGTGGATTATCTGCCCGGGGCGTTACGAGGCTTCATGCTGGCCGCGTTTGCGGCTGCCTACATGTCCACGATTGCCACGCAGCTCAACTGGGGTTCCTCGTATATTGTCAATGACTTCTATCGGCGCTTTGCGGTACGCGGGCGGGACGAAAAGCACTACGTGTTCGCGTCGAAGTTCGCCACAGCCTTCCTGGCCCTGCTGGGGGCGGGAGTCTCACTCATCATGGTGTCCGTCTCCGGCGCCTGGCAATTCATCCTGACCATCGGGGCTGGCACGGGGGCGGTGTATCTGCTCCGTTGGTACTGGTGGCGCATCAATGCCTGGTCGGAGATTTCGGCTATGACCGCGGCAGCGGTAACCACAGTCCTGCTGCGCACGGTTTTCCCCATCGGAGGGTCGGAAGGCGAGGTGTTTGCCAAGTCGATTCTCGTGACCGTGGCCGTGACCTCGGTGGTCTGGCTGGCGGTGACCTTCCTGACCAAGCCCGAGCCCGAGTCCAAGCTGCTCGCATTTTACCGCCGAGTCAGGCCCAGCATTCTTGGTTGGAGGCACATTGCCGCGCTGGCGCCTGAAATCCCTGCCACTCAGGACGGCTGGTATAATCTGCTCGACTGGCTGCTCGGCTGCTGGATGGTCTATATGGCCTTGTTCGGAATTGGGAAGCTACTCCTCGGCTACACGGAAGTAGGTTTACTCTTCCTGGCCATCTCTGGGCTTTCAGCCTACGCTATCTATTGGGACTTCTCGCGGCGTGGCTGGGAAACGCTATCAGGGAAGTAGTGGGGACTTCAACCCACACGGGTGGAGCTATCGTCGGCAGGCAGCTGTCGACCCAACAATGCATGGCTGACGGCTGATAACCGAGTGCTGAGGGCTTCAGAGTTGCGACGAGGGCGCGAACGCATCACCGAAAAGGAAAACCCGGCGTCGGCTTCCTTGGACACCAAGACGACGCAGGAAATCCTGCGCCTCATCAATCGTGAAGACCGCAAGGTGCCGGCCGCCGTCGCGAAGGCGCTGCCGCAGATTGCGCGCGCGGTCGATCTTGCGGTAAAGGCGCTGGCCGAGGGTGGGCGGCTCATTTACCTGGGCGCAGGCACCAGCGGACGCCTGGGAGTGCTCGACGCCGCCGAGTGCGTTCCTACCTTCGGGACCGATCGCGTGGTCGGCGTCATGGCCGGCGCGCCGGCGGCCATGTTCCGGCCCACTGAGGTTTCCGAGGACAATCCCCGGCAAGCCGAGCGCGACTTGCGCCGCATCAAGCTCGAACGGCGCGACGTGCTGGTAGGCATATCCGCCAGCGGCCGGACGCCGTATACTCTGGGAGGGATGCGCTATGCAAAGCGCCTCGGCGCGCGGACCATCGGGCTGACATCAAATCCCCAGGCTCCGCTGCGCTCACTGGCAGACGTTGCCATCGTCCCGGTCGTCGGCCCCGAGGTGATTGCCGGCTCCACCCGCATGAAGGCGGGCACCGCCCAGAAGCTGGTGCTGAACATGCTGTCCACCGCCAGCATGGTCCGCCGGGGGCGCGTCCTTTCTAACTGGATGATCAACGTCCAGCTAAGGAACCGAAAACTGCGCGCGCGCGCGCAAGCCATTCTCATGAAAGCTACCGGAGTGAGCGCCGCCACCGCGGCCGAGACGTTGAAAAGAGCCGGATATCAACTGCCCGTGGCGCTCCTCATGCTGGGCAAGAACATATCGAAAGAACAGGCGCGGCGCTTGCTCGCTCGCGGGCCGGACACGGCCCGCGTGTTACGCGCCGCCTTGGCTGAACGAAGGCGGATAGCCATCCTAAGGCTGGTCGGTGGCAGTCGGGAACGACTTGCCGCCACGCGGAGAGACCTATGAAGACCACGAAAGCAATTCTGGCAGGAATTATCTACACGCCCAGCGACGTGATCGAAAACGGCGTGATTCTCATCGCGGGCCACCGCATCGCCAAGGTGGGACCCAGAGAACAGGTCAAGATCCCTGCCGGCACCACGGTCATCGACAACCAGGACCGGCTCATCGTTCCCGGGTTCATCGACATGCATATCCACGGCGCCGCCGGGCACGACCTGATGGAAGCCACGACCGAGGCTGTTTCCGCGGTGGCCAGCTATCTGGCCCGCCACGGAACGACCGCCTATCTGGCGACCACTGTCACGGCGAGCCTGGACCGCACGTTGCACGCGGCGCGTGGTCTGGGAGAAATCATCCGCGCCTCCCAAAGTTCCCACGGAGCCTCCGATAAGATCGCCGGCGCCCAGCCACTGGGAATCCACCTCGAGGGGCCCTTCCTGAACGCTAAGAAGCGGGGCGCACATCCCGTATCGCAGCTTCGGAAGCCGTCGGTGGAGATTGCGGAACGCATTCTGGATGCGGCGGATGATACGGCTCGCATCTTTACCCTGGCCCCCGAGTTAGAAGGCGCCCTGACCGTTCTCGAATATGTCCGGAGCCGGGGGCTGCGCGTCGGAATCGGCCACTCTAACGCCACCTTCGAGGAAGCCGAGCGCGCCATCGCGGCGGGAGCCACTCACGCCGTCCATGTGTACAATGCCATGCGCCCCTTTATGCACCGCGATTCCGGCATCATCGGGGCTGTACTCACCGACAACCGCGTGACCGCAGAGCTCATCTGCGATGGCGTCCACGTCGAGATCCCGGCCATTCAGTTGTTGGTGAAAGCCAAAGGAATCGAGCGCGTTATCCTGGTGAGCGACAGTTCCAGCGGCGCGGGCATGCCGGACGGCAATTACCGGCTGGGAAACTTCACCGTCCACGTGGCTGGGGGCGTGTGCCGGACGGTGGAGGGGAATCTGGCGGGCAGCACCATCACCCTCGACGCCGCGTTGCGCAACCTGGCCAGTTTCACCGGACTCAGCTACCAGCAATGCTTGCCCTGCGCCACCCTCAATCCTGCGAGGATTTTGGGCCTGGAGGAACAAAAGGGCGTGATCGCCGCCGGCGCCGATGCCGACCTCGCGATTCTGGATCGCAACCACTATGTGACGCAGACTTACGTCCGGGGCCGGCCGGCGCTCTGAGAATTGATTCATTTTGAAGGAAGCCAATGAGTCGCTGGCGATTTTTGCTGCGTCGCAAAGAACAGCCAGCTCGTCGGTTCAATGACTCACTGATTCAGTGATTCACTGACCCACCGACTCATTCAAGCAATGGACAAATTCCTGATCGAAGGCGGCAGGCCGCTCGAGGGGCGCGTGACGGCCAGCGGCGCAAAGAACGCCGCGCTGCCGGCCATGGCGGCCTCCCTGTTGACCGAGGACCTCGTCACCCTTCGGAACGTCCCGCGGGTGCGCGACATCTCTACCCTGCGCAGCCTGCTCGACGAGCTGGGAGTGGATTCCTCCGTCACCCACGAGACGCATGGCAACCGGCTGGAGATTCAGGCGCGCAAGTTGCTGAATCCCGTGGCTCCCTATGAGCTGGTGAAGCAAATGCGCGCTTCGGTGCTGGTTCTCGGCCCCCTGGTTGCCCGCTTCGGGCACGCTCGCGTGTCCCTCCCGGGCGGTTGCGCCATCGGCGCGCGTCCCATCAATCTGCACCTCAAAGGGCTGGAGAAGCTCGGAGCCTCCATCAAGATTGAGCATGGCTACATTGAGGCGCAAGCCGACGGACTTCAGGGCGCCCCCTTCCGTTTCGACACGACTACCGTGACGGGCACCGAAAATCTCCTGATGGCCGCCACGCTGGCGGCAGGCGAGACTGTGCTGGAGAATGCCGCCCGCGAGCCAGAGGTCGAGGACCTGGCCGACCTGCTGCAGAAGATGGGCGCATCAATCGAGGGCGCAGGCACAGACACGATTCGCATCCGTGGGGTAGCACGGCTGCACGGCGCGGAACACAATATCATCCCCGACCGCATCGAAGTGGGGACGTTCCTGGTCGCCGCCGCCATCACCGGCGGTCACCTCATTCTGGATGAGGTCCGGCCCGACCATCTCACCGCCATCATCGCCAAGCTGGCGGAAGCTGGCGTCAGGGTGCGCGTGCGCGGACCGCACGAGCTGGAAGTGGACGGCAGTGGAAGCCTCCAGGCCGCGGATGTGACCACGCACGAATATCCCGGGTTTGCCACCGACATGCAAGCCCAGTACATGGCCTTGATGACGCAAGCGGGCGGCTCGGCGGTGATTACCGAGACCATCTTTGAGAACCGCTTTCTGCACGCCTTTGAACTGCTGAGCATGGGCGCCGACATCACTCTGGATGGGCGGCGCGCCGTCGTGCGCGGCAAGACTCCCCTGAGCGGCGCCAAGGTCCAGGCCTCCGACCTCCGCGCCAGCGCCTCGCTCGTCCTCGCCGGCCTGGCGGCCGAGGGCGAGACCCTCATCGACCGGGTCTACCACATCGACCGCGGCTACGAACGCATCGAGGAGAATCTCACCAAGGTGGGCGCCAAGATCAGACGGGTCTCGAAATCAACCTGACTGAATCGTTGATTCCTGGGCCGCCTGATTGCTCCAAGCTTCCAGGAGCAATCCTTCTTGCTTATTTCATCGCAAAAACGATACTGCCAAATATCACGGCCAAAACACCCAGCGATATCAACACATATCGGTAATTGCGCTCCCGCCCAAAGCTGACGGCCGCCACTATACTGCGAAAGATGGGAGTGAGCAGCAGGAGGAGAATGCCGGATTCGGTGATGGCTAGAGGGTCAAAGTGAGCCAGTCTAGCGAAAAGCATCCGGGGCAGAATGGGCAGATCGCCGCCGGGCACGCCCCGCGGGCCTCGCACCAGGATGAGGAGCAGCCCCAGTGCCATTACCAGAGTCGAGGCCAGCGACCCGTAGCGCAGAATGAGGGCAATGGCGCTCCGAGCCTTATCTTCTGTCGGTTGGTTCGTCATGCCTCTGAACCCGCGTTCGCAGAGCATTCCAGCGCGCCATGCCAGGCTAGCGCGCAAACCCGCCATGGAATGACTTCCAGACCATGATCACGGCAAAGTAGAACATGATGAAGGAAAACAACACGATCAGCCAGCGGCTGGACGTGCGCCGCATCAGCCGCGACCCCAGCGCGGCGCCGAGATATACCCCCACCGCCGGGGGAGCCGTGACCAGCAGGCGCACATCGCCGCGTGTGTAATAGATGAAGGCGCTGGCCGCCGCCGTCACGCCGATCATGAAATTGGAGGTCGCTGTCGCTACCTTGAACGGAACCCCCATGGCCAGGAACATCAGGGGGACCTTGACCACTCCGCCGCCGACTCCCAGCATCCCTGAGACCACCCCTGCTGCGCCCGAGCCACACAGCC
>JALHUF010000366.1 GCA_022866195.1 Terriglobia bacterium | reverse complement strand
CGTTCGGCAAGAGCCGCGCGCGCCTGCTCTCCAGCCAACAGAAGAAGGTGACCTTCAAGGACGTGGCGGGCGTGGACGAGGCCAAGGAAGAGCTGCAGGAGATTATCGAGTTTCTGCGCGAGCCGCAAAAGTTCCAGAAACTCGGGGGCCGCATTCCCAAGGGCGTTCTAGTGGTCGGGCCTCCCGGAACAGGCAAAACGCTGCTGGCCCGGGCCGTCGCGGGCGAGGCCAACGTCCCCTTTTTCTCGATTTCGGGCTCGGACTTCGTAGAGATGTTCGTGGGTGTGGGGGCCTCCCGCGTCCGCGACCTGTTTGAGCAGGGCAAGAAGAATGCTCCCTGCATCGTCTTCATTGACGAAATCGATGCCGTCGGCCGTCACCGCGGCGCCGGCCTGGGCGGCGGCCACGACGAGCGCGAGCAGACACTGAATGCGCTCCTCGTGGAGATGGATGGGTTTGAATCGAACGAAGGCGTTATCCTCATCGCCGCTACGAACCGACCCGACGTGCTGGATCCCGCGCTGCTCCGCCCCGGACGCTTCGATCGTCACGTCGTGGTGCCGCGCCCGGACGTCGGTGGTCGCGAAGGCATCTTGAGAGTCCACACCAAGAAGATCCCTTTGGCCGAGGACGTGGAAATCTCCGTGTTGGCCCGCGGCACCCCGGGATTCTCGGGCGCCGACCTGGCGAACCTGGTCAATGAGGCCGCTCTGCTCGCGGCGCGGCAGAACCGCAAGCACGTCGCCATGGACGACTTTGAGGCCTCCAAGGACAAGGTTCTGATGGGCGTGGAACGCAAGTCGATGATCCTCTCCGAGGAGGAGAAGAAGAACACGGCCTATCACGAAGCGGGTCACGCGCTGGTAGCCACCTTAGTCCCTTACGCCGACCCGCTTCATAAGGTGACCATCATCCCGCGCGGCATGGCCGTGGGCGCCACCCTGCAGTTGCCGGTGGATGACAAGCACACCTATACGTGCGACTACCTGGAATCGCAACTCACTGTCATGATGGGTGGGCGCTCCGCCGAGGAGCTCTTTCTCAACAAGATCACCACCGGCGCCGCCAATGATATCGAGCAGGCCACGGAGCTCGCGCGCCACATGGTCTGCGACTACGGCATGTCCGACCTGGGTCCGCTGGCCTTCGGCAAGAACCAGCAAGAAATCTTCCTGGGGCGCGACCTGGCCACGCAGCGCAACTTCAGCGAGGACACCGCCATCAAGATTGACCAGGAAGTGAAGAAGTTTGTTATGAATGCCCACCAGCGGGCGAGAGATATCTTGACCTCAAACCGCGAGGCCCTGGTCCGCATCGCAGATACGCTGCTGGTCCGTGAGGTCCTCGACGCCAACGAAGTGAAGCTGCTGATGGAGGGGAAGGCGTTACCGGAGCGTGTCCGCCTGGCGCCTCCGCAGCCAGCCGAGCCGGAAACCACCGAAGTCCTGAAACCTCAGCCCGCCCCAGGCCTGCCGGGCCGCGAGCGTCCCCAGCCGGCGTGACAGTCTTGAAGTGTGAAGTATGAAGGCTAAAGGCTGAAGTCCATCAGTTTACACTTTGTACTTTACCCTTCATCCTTTACTCTTCTCCCTTCGTTCGTCTTCCAATCCTGGCCAATTTTGTGGAGGGTGCCCATGAACCCGTTCACTGCCGAGGTGGTCGGCACAATGCTGTTGGTACTTTTTGGAGATGGTGCGGTGGCAGCCGTGCTGCTGAACAAGTCGAAGGCACAGAACTCGGGTTGGATTGTCATCGCCACCGGCTGGGCGATGGCGGTAGCGGTGGGTGTATATGCGGTCGGGCGCATCAGCGGGGGGCATCTGAACCCTGCGGTGACTCTGGGCCTGGCGATCGCGGGGAAATTCCCCTGGCGTCAGGTGCCGGGCTACATCGCCGGGCAGTTGCTCGGCGCCTGTCTTGGCGCCGGCCTGGTATGGCTGGCTTACCACGCGCACTGGCGCGAGACCGAAGACACGGTGGCGAAGCTCTCCGTGTTTTCCACCGTACCCGCGATCCGGCGCCTGCCCGCGAATCTGGTCACTGAGATTATCGGGACGTTTGCGCTTGTCCTGGGCGTGCTGGCCATCACGGCGAACAATGCCCCGGCGCAATCCGGGCTAACGCCGCTGCTGGTGGGCTTTCTCGTCTGGGGCATCGGGCTCTCCCTGGGCGGCCCCACGGGGTATGCCATTAATCCCGCACGGGACCTGGGGCCACGCCTCGCGCATGCGCTCCTGCCCATACCGAACAAGGGGAGCTCGGATTGGGCTTATTCGTGGGTTCCGGTCTTGGGTCCGATCGTAGGGGGCATGGTCGGCGCTATCGCCTACGTGGGATTGTTCGGAGCATAATAGAGAAGCCCTCAGCGTTCAGTGAGGACGGGCAACCTGGAGCGATTTTGACAGGTGGTGAACGCTGAGAGCTGATCGCTGACGGCTGAAGGCTCTGTCCCAATGAAGCCTCGTCCCACCTTCGAACTCGAAGTCAACGGCAAGAGAGTCCGCCTGGGCCAACGCACTCTCATCATGGGTGTGCTCAACGTGACGCCCGACTCGTTCTCCGACGGCGGAGAATACCTCGAGCCAGAGCGAGCGATTGAGCACGGTGTCGAGCTGGTGGACCAGGGCGCCGACTGGCTTGATGTGGGCGGTGAGTCCACCAAGCCGGGGTCTCGACCCGTGACGGCACGAGAAGAGCTGCGTCGCGTCCTGCCTGTCATCCAGGGGCTGCGAAAGAAGCTGAGGACGCTGCCCATCTCCATTGACACCACCAAGGCGGAAGTCGCCGAGGAAGCTGTGCGCGCCGGAGCAAGCATCATCAACGACGTGAGCGGACTGCGGTTCGACCCGCGCCTGGCGGAAGTGGCCGGAAGACACCGAACCCCTCTTATCCTCATGCACCTGCGCGGGCGGCCCGAAACCATGCAGGAGAATGCTTTCGCGCGCTCCATCTGGCGCTCGCTTCGCGACGGCCTGGAGCGCTCCATCCGCCGCGCGCTGGCTCGGGGCATCCATCGGTCACAGTTAATCATCGATCCGGGCATGGGCTTCGGAAAATCGCGCCGGCAGAACTTCGAAATCCTCGCCCAGCTTGAACGGCTTCACGCCTTCCACTTGCCGATTCTCATCGGCACGTCGCGCAAGTCGTTTGTGCAGGCGGTGGTGGTGGGCCAGGGGTTGGAACCCTCAGACGTAGCGCCCCGAATTGGCGGGGCACATGCCGGGCTGAAGCCCGGTGCTACATTGACTCGCGCCAAGGCACATGCCGGGCTGAAGCCCGGTGCTACATTGACTCGCGCCAAGCGGCGGTCAACAAGTTATTGGCCGGTCATCTGGGCAGTAGGGGCACGCCATGGCATGCCCCTACAAATCGGTGATGCCGCGGCCGTCGCCGCATCAATCCTGGGCGGCGCGCACATCGTCCGCGTCCACGACGTGGCAGCCATCTTCCCCGCCGTACGCATTGCCGCCGCTATCCTGGCCACTGGCGCCGGCCCATAAAGGCCGACGCCGCTCCGCCTCCGGCGACCACTACGGGAAAGCATAGCCCCTCTGTGGCGCGGCACGTTACAATGATTCATCATGGCTCGTAAGCCTCAACTGTTTGGCACCGACGGCGTGCGTGGCGTGGCAGGCCATTACCCCCTGGACAGCGAGACGGTCTGGAAGCTGGGGCGCACGTTGGGTGCAGTTCTAGGCAAGGAAACCGCAGCCGGGCCGCTGCGCGTCGTGCTGGGAGAGGACACGCGAGAGTCCAGCGCCTGGATTTCCCGCGCGCTGGCGGGCGGACTGCGGTCGAGCGGGGCAGAGGTGAGTTACGCGGGCGTGATAACGACCCCCGGGGTGGCGTTCTTGGCCCGCGGCCACGGTTTCACTGCCGGCGTAGTGGTTTCAGCTTCTCACAATCCTTTTGAGGACAACGGAATCAAGCTTCTTTCCTCCGCGGGAATGAAGCTCCCCGAGGCAGTGGAACTTGAGATCGAGCGCGCCCTCAGCGCCTCCGACAGCGCTGGCCGGCAGACGCCTGAAGGCTCCCTCGTTCCTGTGGCCCAACTGCTTGATGATTACACGGACTACCTCCTGAGCCTGGTGCCGCAGGACACCTCTTGGGCTCGCTATCGGCTGGTGGTGGATTGCGCGCACGGCGCTGCCTCCGCAGTTGCCCCCGAGCTTCTCAAGAGGCTAGGGATTGGAGCTCGTGTCTTGCACGCCGCGCCCAACGGCCGCAACAT
>JALHUF010000041.1 GCA_022866195.1 Terriglobia bacterium | reverse complement strand
CCTGAGCCGCTGCAGCCGGCAAGATGCCGGCGGTACAGCGTTGGCGAACTGGGCCGACCTGCTGTGCCGGCACGTCAAGGATTCAAATTCCCAAATCGCAAATCACAAATCTCCAATCCAAAATCCAGAATCCAAAACTGTAGCTCGCAAATCACACATCTCCAACCTAAAATCCAAAATCGCAAACTCCCATGTCGAAATTGGAAATTCGAAAATCGAAAATCGCACGGCCCAAATCCAAAATCGAAAATCCAAAATGGGGCCCGCCCCAGCGAAAAATGCTGCCCTCCCGATTTTATCGGGACAGGTTCCGGGCAGCGCTACACAGCACCCAGTCCCGGCCCGGTGAGGGCGGATGTGTCCATGTAGCCGTTCCTAACGACGAAGATTCCGGGAAACTTCGTCTCCCAGGGCTTATTGGCGGCGGGGACGTACTGGCGGGAGTTAGCTTCGATGGCGGCGACGGTGGGGATATGGGCGGCGAGCGAGGCGGAGTGGATGAGTGAGGCGCCGGGGCAGGTGAGGTCCTGGACGCAGAGGAACATGCCGAATTTCTGCGCGGCGGCGGCCATCAGGAGCGCCTGGCTCTGGCCCTTGCAGGCTTTCAGTGCCGCGCCCGTATAGCCCATCTCGCGGGCGAGCAGCAGGCTTTCGAGGTCGGTGAGCGACTCGTCGATGACGATGGGCTTCAGCTTGGCCGCGGCGTGCATGGTGTTTGCGCGGTGGGCTTTCAGGTCGCGGGCCGTGGGCTGCTCGATGTACTGGATGCGCTCGAAGGCCGCCGGGGCCTTCTCTTTCAACTGCTGCAGGAAGTCCAGTAGGTAGCCTACATTGGGGCACCGCTCGTTGAAGTCGAGCGAGTAGAACCAGCGGCCCACGCCGCGCCGGGCCTGGGTTTCGGTGGCCGCGCGCTCCACGCGCAGCACCCGCTCCACATCCCAAGCGAGGTCGTCGCCGTTCAGCTTGATCTTGAGGTGCGTCAGGCCGTTGTAGTTGATCCATTCCGGCAGGGTTTCCGGCAGTCCGTCGCCCACGCGCTGCTTGATGTCCGACTCCACAATCGGGTCCAGCGCGCCGATGAGGTGGTAGAGGGGCAGCCGCGGCTTCGGGCCTTTTAGGACGTACCGGTCGAGATACTCGTCCCTGAATTCCGGCCCCAGGTAATGCGCCAGGTCGTGGGCCAGGAAATCAGGCCCGTAGGTGTGGTAGCAGTTGAGGCTATGCGCCTTGCCGAAGGCGTCGTGCAGAGCGGCGTCGAAGGGGCTGGCCGTGACCAGCGTCGCCAGCTTGGGAATGGGCTCGGCCAGCTTCAGTTCCTGGGAGACCTCGTCGGCCGCGCGGAGGCAGGCGGGCTCAAGGAGCCGGTTGAGATCGATGGGGTGGCCGGGCTCTTGGCAGGCTGCCGTTAGCTTCGCGATGCGCTCCGCCAGCGCCTTCATCGCCCCCAGGGTGGTCTGGTAGGACATCAGGCGCGAAGGGAAGGCCCAGACGTTGCCCAGCGGCATCGAGCCGAAACCTCGCGCCGTGCGGCCGCTTGCTGTGCGTACCACGCAGTGGACGTTGAGGAGGGTTACGCGGTCGACCACCATCCCCCCGAACTTGATGGGGGTGCGGTAGAGGTAGTCCTCGTAGCTGTGGGAAACGTCCTCGATACGGATGGCCTTGGACGCCGGGCCTGGCAGCCACTGAACCGACACTCCTGCCCACCCACAGGCGGAGGTGATCCCGGAGAGCACTGGCACTGATGACAGTCTAAGGAATCTTCGCCGCGTTAGTCTCCGTACGCTCGGGTTTTGTTTGCTCGTCACTTGTCACCTGTCACTGCTCTTATACGCTTCCGCCAGGCGCGCCTTCAGAAACTCAAGGTCGCGCTGGCCTGCGGCCAGTACCTCGCCTTCCTTCTCGGCTGGCGTTGGCCCCTCGCTCTCGAAGTATTCGACGTGGAGCGAGATCGGTCCCTGGAATCCGTGCTGGGCTAGCACCCCGAAAGAGTATTTCCAATCCACCCTACCTTCGCCCAGCGGGCAGGTCCTGGCTTCCCAGCCTTGTGAGGTCTTTTCCCAACGGACATCCTTGACCGCGACCATCTTCAGCCGGCTTGCGACCAGATGCGTTGCCGTCTTCCATGCGCCCACCCCGCCTTCAGCCACGGCGTGGCAGGTATCGAGATAGTAGCCAGCCCATTTCGGGTCCAAGGGCTCGATGAAATTGGCGACGTCCCACAACGCCGCGCCGATGTACTCCCAGTGGTTGTGGTAACCGGCCTGGATGCCGCACTGCTTGGCGAGTTCCACGAGGCCGCGGAACTGCTCGCCTGCTTTCTGCAGTTCTTGGCGAACATCAACGAAGTCGTACAGGTAGTACCCAGCCTTGAAGAAAGGGATCCCGAGCTTGCCGGCGGTGGAGAGGATGGGGCGCGCCGTGGGGTCGTCGGCGGAAACCAGCGCCGTGGTGATCATGGGCACCTCGAGGCCTTCTTCGCGGATGACGGCCACAGCCCGGGGCAGATCCTCCGCGGCTCGCTCCGGATTCACGTGCCCGCCCTTGCGGACCGTCAGATCAACGCCATCGAAACCCATGCGCTTTACGTTCTGCGCCAGCCGTCGCCAGTCCATATGGGGCAGAGGCTTGGAGAAGAAGCAGAGCTTGCCCCGATACGGGCTTCGTGAATCCGAGGTCGCCGCGCTGGCTGACGGCACGCTCACCGGCGTGGCGCAAGCTGCTGCGGAGGTAGCCGCAAGGAATTGTCGCCGGGAAAGCCTAATCATGGAGGACTCCTCCTTCAATATGGATGGCTCATGTGGCCCGGGCGCGCGTGCCTCCTGGTGCCCTGACGATGAGCTTCATGCCGGCAGCTTGTAAGGCGAACGGTACTCGTAGCTGAGGTACTTGTTTGCCGCCGGATTATTGGTGAAGCGCTCCGCTTTGCCATCCCATTCGAGGTACGACTTCGTCTTGTGGGCAATCTTGGCGATGAGCGTGGCGGAGGTGCTGCGATGACCCGTCTCGAGGTCGCAGGTGCACGGCTGGCGGCTGCGGATGCAGTCCAGGAAGTTGCGCGCGTGCAGGGGCGTGCTGTCTTCGTTTTTGACCTTTTTGGGCGGGATGACCGGTTTACGGTCTGATTCGTAATCACGACTG
>JALHUF010000365.1 GCA_022866195.1 Terriglobia bacterium | reverse complement strand
GGGAGCAGCCCATGAGAGTCGGATACCTGTGCCTTGCACTGTTGCTGATCGCGGGGTTGGCTGCGTCGCAGCAAGAACAACAAACGCAGGAGCAGCCACCACAGCAGCCGGAGCAGCGGCAGCAAGAAGCACCGCGCAAGCCGACCCTCGGCCCCGCTCCCGCGCCGTCGCTCTATGGCCCGCGCACTTCGAACACCACCGACGCTCGCAAGCTGATGCGCGTCCGGAGGATCTACGTCGAACGGATCGATAACTCGCTTAGTGAGAAACTGGCGGAGGGCTTCGCGAAGACTCGCCGCTTCCGCATTGTGGCCAGCCGCAACGAGGCCGATGCGGTACTGCGAGGCAGCTGCGTCAGCCTACGCCGAATGAAGACCGTGCATTCAGAAGCGTATCTCAACGATATGAACGGGGCAGCGATCTGGCAGGACAATGTGCGCCGGCCCTACAATCCCCCCACCCTCGAGGCCGCGGTGAGCGAAACTGCCAGCTTAATCGTCACACACCTCACGGAAAGCGCCATGGAGGCTGAGCACCGGTAGCCTAACTAAAGAGGGCCGGGGAAGCCGTGGCGGGGGAAAACCCGCAACGCCTTCTGTTTCTCCCCGGAGCAGTGAGCTGCGGCTCGCTTGTCATTTTCCACCCCGCGGCTGTAGACTGCTGCCTCTACTATGCAGGATTATCGCCAGGAGTTTCGCGACTTTGCTCCCACCATTTATCTGGATTGTGCCTACCAGGGTCCATTTCCTCGCACCACGGTGGCACGTCTCCAGGAAGCCATCGAGCTGAAGTGCCATCCGGAGCGGCTGGAGGCGCCGGAATACTTTCGCCTGCCGGAACGGGTGCGTGGTCGTCTGGCGAACCTGCTCGGTGCCGACCCCTCGGAGATTGCGCTGACGAACAGCGCCACGCAAGGCATCGGAATCGTGGCGGCCGGAGTGGGGCTGGCGGCAGGCGATGAAGTGGTGATCGCCAGCCGTAATTTCCCCGCGAACCTTTTCACCTGGCTTCATTTGCGCCGGCTCGGCGTGCGCGTCCAGGTTCTCAAACCTGCGGGGGACCGCGTGCGCGTGGAAGATGTCGTGGGGGTCCTCACGCCGCGCACCCGTGTGCTGGCGCTCGATTGGGTTGGCTATACCAGTGGCGCGCGCATCGACCTCGCCACCTTCGGTGAATTGGTCCATCGCCAAGGCGGCATTTTCGTGGTGGACGGCACGCAGGGCGTAGGGGCTCTAGAGATAGACGTGCGCCAGTTGCCGGTGGATGTGCTGGCGGTAGCCGCCTACAAGTGGCTGTTGGGACCCTACGGCACGGGATTTGTTTTTCTGCGCTCCGAAGTTCAAGACCGTCTGGAATTGCCCGTGGTGAACTGGATGAGTGTGGAGGGGAGCGAGGATTTTGACGCGCTGCCCACGGAGGAGTTCACCTTGCCGCGCGCCGCGCGCATTTTCGATGTGCCGGAAACATCGAACTTTCTGAACCTCAATGCCCTGGAAGCTTCGCTTGAATTTGTCGAGCGCGCGGGCGTGCGGACGGTTGCCGAACATTGTGCGCGCCTGCTGGACCGACTGGCGGAGGGGCTCGAGAGGAAGGGCTATCGTCTCAGGGACTGGACCGACGCTGAGCAGCATTCCACGATCCTCGGTTTCCAGGCGGATTCGCGGGAAGCCACCACCCAGCTGCATCAGAAGCTCCGGGCAAATAATGTGGCAGTGAGCCAGCGTCATGGGACCATCCGGGTCTCGCCGTACCTGTACAACACCGAGGCCGATATCGACCGGCTGCTGTCCGTGGTCGGTGATCCGTCGTAGGTTCTTTCGCCCGCTCGCGCCTTGACTTGGAAGAAAGTCTGCGGCGCAGCGAGGCTTGGTTTCGCGAAGTAGGATTACTCTAGCCAGTGACGCATGACCAGTGACGATCTGCAAGGCTCGCGGGTCCGACGCGTCACGTGTCACTCGTCACTTGCCACCGCTCCCATGCACCTTCGCTCTTTCCGTCCTGCCGACCTCCAAACCCTCTACGAGATCGATCAGGCGTGTTTCCCGCCGGGGATTTCGTATTCTCGCGATGAAATAGCGCGCTTCATCGCCAAGCAGGGGTCCCGAACCTGGGTGGCGGAAGCGGATGACGAGATCGTGGGGTTCTTGACTGCCGACCGGCATCCCACGATGCTCCTGGGGCACGTCATCACTGTTGATGTCGTCGAGGGCTGGCGACGGCGAGGCGTGGGCAGCGCCTTGATGGACGCGGCGGAGGAGTGGGCCCGGCAGGAGGGTTTCGCAGCGATCTCCCTGGAGACAGGAGAGAATAACCTCGCAGCCCAGGCGTTCTACGAGGCGCGTGGTTACTCGCGGTACGAAAAGCTCGAGCGGTACTATGCTAACGGCGAGGGGGCCTGGATTACGGTTAAGTGGCTGAAGGAGGGGCACAGGGCTCAGGCGCGAGCGGCCCCGAGAAGCCGAAAGCGGAAAGACAAGAGGTGAACGATGACGGAGGCAGAGCCACAGGCTCCACAGGGCAACTAACAACTAACAACTGACAACTGACAACTGGCAACTGGCAACTGCTCTCATTCAATGAGGATGTCATGTCCATCAAGCTGACCCCGCGAGATTACAGACTCATCGTCATCGCTGT
>JALHUF010000364.1 GCA_022866195.1 Terriglobia bacterium | reverse complement strand
TGGTGCTCTACGTACGTGGGGATGCGACCATACTCTCGCAGCATGCGGTAGCCATCGTGGGAACGCGTCGCCCCACGGCCTATGGCAGCCAGGTAGCTCACCGCCTGGCTCACGATCTGGCGGAACGACAACTGGTCATCGTCAGCGGTATGGCGCGGGGTATCGATTCGGCGGCACATCATGGGGCGCTGGAGGCGAAAGGCAAGACTGTGGCGGTTTTCGGCTCGGGACTCGATGTGATCTATCCCAGGGAGAACAGCCGGCTGGCGGAGAAGATCGTCGAAACTGGTGCGCTGGTCTCTGAGTTTCCCCTCGGCACCGCGCCCACCCCCGAGAACTTCCCCATCCGCAATCGGATCATCAGCGGCCTCTCGCTCGGGGTGATGGTGGTGGAGGCAGCGGAGTACAGCGGCTCGTTGATTACCGCGCGCTTGGCAGTCGATCAGAACCGCGAGGTGTTCGCGGTGCCGGGCAACATCACCTCCGCTCAGAGTTTTGGCCCGAACCATCTGATCAAGCAAGGGGCCAAGTTGGTCGATCAATGGGTGGACGTGATCGAAGAGTTCCCGGCCCATATCCGGATCCAACTTCTGCCGCCCGTCGAGGCATCGGACGGAAAGCCAGCGTCTCCCGAGACTGCGGCGCTCTTTGAGCAGTCGCTGACCCCGGACCAGAAGGCGGTCTTCGAGGTGCTACGCACCGATGAAGCTCTGTTCGTAGACGCGATCTTCGAGTCGGTGACCTTGCCCCCCGCACGCATCCTCCAGGCGTTGCTCGAACTGGAGATGAGCGGCCTGATCCGGCAGTTGCCGGGGAAGAACTTTATTCGTAAACTGTGAAAAGGGCAGTTCACAGTCGACAGTTGACAGCCTGGGGCGCGCGAAGGCAATTTAAGGAAGGAAACCACCCGTGATGCCGGAGTTCTCGGTCACGGGCTGCAACCGTTCGGAACGGGGTCGTTGACTGTCGACTGTTGACTGTCGACTGTCAACCGCATTTTATGGGTAAATCGCTCGTCATCGTCGAATCGCCGGCCAAGGCGCGAACCATCAACCGTTACCTCGGGTCCGACTACACGGTGAAGGCGTCCATGGGACACGTCATGGACCTGCCGAAAAGGGATCTGGGGGTAGATCTCAAGAAGGATTTCAAACCTACCTACCTCGTGATCCCAGGCAGGAGACGGGTCATCCAGGAGCTGAAGGCGGCGGCGGAGAAGGCGGACGCCGTGTACCTGGCCGCCGACCCGGACCGCGAGGGAGAAGCTATCTGCGCCCATCTGCGCGAGCTTCTGGATGGGAAGCGGAGGAGATTCCATCGCGTCCTCTTCAACGAGATCACGCGCGATGCCGTGCGCGAGGCTTTCGCGCATCCGGTGGAGATTGACGAGCACTTGGTGGACGCCCAGCAGGCGCGGCGGATCCTCGACCGCCTGGTGGGTTACCAAGTCAGCCCGCTGCTCTGGGACAAGGTAAAGCGCGGGCTTTCCGCCGGGCGAGTGCAGACCGTGGCGTTGCGTTTGATCGTCGAGCGCGAGCGGGAAATCCTGGCTTTCCAGAAGCGCGAATACTGGACGATTGAGGCACACCTGGAAGGCAAGCACCCGCCGGCGTTTGACGCGCGCTTGCTGAAGCTCCAGGGCAAGGACCTGGAAATCCCCGACCAGGCCAGCGCCGAGCAGCACGTGGCGGCTGCGAAAGCCGCGGCCTTCGTGGTCCAATCGGTCACCACGAAGGAGAAGCGCAAGTATCCCGTGCCGCCGTTCATCACCAGCAAGCTCCAACAGGAAGCGGTCCGCAAGCTGCACTTCACGGCCAAGAAGACGATGATGCTGGCCCAGCGGTTATACGAGGGCGTGGAAGTGGACCAAGAAGGGTCCGTGGGCTTGATTACCTACATGCGCACCGATTCGACCCGCGTGGCTGAGGGTGCGCTTGCCGCCGCGCGGGACTTCATACAACGCAATTTCGGTGCGGCCTATTTGCCGCCTGCGTCCATCCATTATCGGAACAAGAAGGGCGCGCAAGACGCCCACGAGGCCATCCGTCCCACGGCCGTCGAGCGGACACCGGAATCCGTACGCGCTTTCCTCAGCCCGGATGAATTCAGGCTCTACAAACTCATCTGGCAGCGCTTTGTGGCTTCGCAGATGAATCCCGCGGTCTTTGACCAGACCACCATCGACATCACCGCCGGTGACTACCTCTTCCGCGCCACGGGCTCGGTGGAGAAATTCAACGGCTTCCGCGCCGTCTATGAGGAAGGCAAAGACGAGAAGGCGGAAATGGAGGAGGAAGAGGAATTGAAGCGCCCCCTGCCGGCCGTCGAGCAGGGTGAAACGCTCCAGCTGCGCAAACTCCACCCCGAACAACATTTCACCGAGCCGCCACCTCGCTACAACGAAGCCACGCTGGTGAAGGTGCTGGAAGAGAAAGGGATTGGCCGGCCCTCGACTTACGCCGCCATTCTTTCCGTCATCCAAAACCGCGCTTATGTCCACAAGCAACAGGCCCGTTTCTATCCCACCGATCTCGGCATGCTGGTCAGCGACCTGCTGGTGAAGAACTTCAGCGACATCTTCGACGTGGCCTACACGGCGCGCATGGAGGAGGAACTCGACGAGGTCGAGGAAGGGAAGCTTTCCTGGATCGACGCCCTCGACGAGTTCTACAAGAAGTTCAAGAAGGACTTGCGGCTCGCCGAGCGGGAGATGGAGGACATCAAGGGCGAGGGAATCCCCACCGACGAGAAATGTGAGAAGTGCGGCAAGCCGATGGTCGTGCGGCTGGGGCGCAACGGCGCCTTCCTCGCCTGCACGGGCTACCCGGAATGCGACGGCACCCGCGACCTTACACCCGAACTGGCGGCCCAGTACGGCACGGCCGGACCGCCGGCGCCTGACGTCGCCGAAGAGAACTGCCAGAAATGCGGCAAGCCTATGGCGGTCAAGCGCGGCCGCTTCGGATATTTCCTGGCCTGCACGGGCTACCCCGAGTGTCGTAATACCAAGAAGATCGTTATGAAGGAAGGCGCGGCGACGGCGGTAGCCGACGTCCCTCTCGAGGAGAAGTGCCCGAAGTGTGGCAACAACCTGGCACTAAAGCACGGACGCTACGGTCAGTTCACGGCATGCAGCAACTACCCCAACTGCCGATATGTGAAGCGGCAGACGCTGGGCATCGCCTGCCCGGAGAAGGGTTGCACGGGCGAGCTGGTGGTCCGGCGCACCAAGCGCGGGAAGACTTTCTACGGCTGCAGCTGCTATCCGCAGTGTAAGTTCACCGCCTGGGATAAGCCCGTCGCGGAACCTTGCCCCCAGTGCGGCTCCCCCCTCCTGTTGGAGAAGCATAAAAAGGACTCCACCGCCGTCCGCTATTGCCGCAACGAAGCCTGCAAGTACGAACACGCTGTGACGTAAAGGGGACTTCGCACTAAGCCGTCGATGGTGGAAAGAGTCCAAGCCGAATCGGCATGGACTGTGTGGCATCGACCGCGGACCGTCGGGTAACTGAGATCCCTGCATCCTACCTGCTATAATGCCGTCCAGATGGGGCTGGAGATGAGACCGGTGGCGGTGGCGGGCGGCGGGCTGGCGGGAAGTGAAGCAGCCTGGCAGCTTGCCGAGCGCGGTGTGCCCGTCGTCCTCTATGAAATGCGCCCCGCCCGACAAACGTCCGCGCACAAGACCGACAAGCTCGCGGAACTGGTTTGCAGCAATTCGCTGAAGTCGAATGTGCCGGGCTCGGCTTCCTGGCTGCTGAAAGAAGAGTTGCGGCGCGCCGGGTCGCTGTTGATGCGCCTGGCGGCTGCGAGCGCAGTTCCCAGCGGTACGGCGCTGGCGGTTGATCGCGAGCGCTTTGCGGCCTGCGTCACCGCGGCAATCGAGAACCATCCTCTTATTCAACTGCGCCGGGAAGAGTTCTGCGACCTCCGCGCCAACAGCCTGGCGCTGTTTGCCACGGGGCCGCTGACTTCCGATGCCCTGGCCGTGCGGCTGCAGGCGTTGACGGGCGCCGAGAACCTGGCTTTCTACGATGCTATCAGCCCCATTGTGGATGCGGAAACGCTGAACCTGGAGCGCATCTTTCGCGCCTCGCGCTATAACAAGGGCAGTGAGGATTACCTGAACTGTCCCCTGAACGAAGAAGAATACCGCGCCTTCCACGAGGCGCTGGTGGGCGCGGAAACGGTTCGCTCACATCCGTGCGAGGATTTGCATTACTTCGAAGCCTGCCTGCCCATCGAAGAGCTGGCGCGGCGCGGCTACGACACCTTGCGGTTCGGCCCGATGAAGCCGGTCGGGTTGACTGATCCGCGGACGGGCAAGCGGCCTTACGCCGTCGTGCAACTCCGGCCGGAAAACCTGCGGCATTCCAGCTACAACCTGGTGGGCTTTCAGAACCACCTGAGATTCCCCGAGCAGCAGAGAATCTTGCGGATGATTCCGGGCTTGGAGAAGGCGGAGTTCTTGCGCTTCGGACAGATCCATCGCAACACTTACCTCAACGCGCCGAGGCTTCTGGAATCCGATCTGAACCTGCGGGGTGCCGCGGAAGTTTTTGTGGCGGGGCAGCTTTGCGGCGTTGAGGGGTACGTGGAATGCATCGCCTCTGGGCTGCTCGCGGGGTTCGCCCTGGCGCACCGCGCGAGGGGGGAAGCCTTCGCCGCGCCACCCCGCACGACGGCCTTGGGTTCGCTAATTCACTACATCACTCACGCCGACCCGCGCGACTATCAGCCGGCCAACATCGCTTTCGACTTGCTGCCGCCCAGCGAGAATTTGCCGGGGCGCGTGGCGCGGGACCGGCGGGCGCGGCGCGCGCGCCAATGCGACCGCGCCTTGGCAGACCTTGACACTTGGCGGGAGAATGTCCGTGGTCCGTTGTCGCTCGTCCGCGGTCGTTCTAGTGCTGACCGTTGAGAGCTGATAGCTGACAGCCTTTATGGACGACCTGATCGAGCGCTACATCCACTATTTGCAGTACGAGCGCAACGCCTCGCCGCATACGGTGCGCAACTACCGCAGCGACCTCCTGCAATTTCGCGATTTCCTCGCCCAGGGCCAACCCGCCGCGAAGGTCAGCCTGAAGTCGATTGACGCGCTGCGCATCCGGGGCTTCCTCGCCTTCCTTTTCGAGCAAGAGAAAAAGAAGACTTCGATCGCCCGCAAGCTGGCGGCGGTTAGGGCTTTCTTCAAGTTCCTCAGCCGCGAGCGCGAGCTGGCGGAGAATCCCGCCGCTACTGTCTCCACGCCCAAGGTCCCGCACACGCTTCCCCGCATTATGACGGAAGAGGAGATGAACGACTTCCTGAACCGGGTGGGGCAGGCGGCACAGAGCGGTGATCCGGGGCTGATGCGCGACCGGGCGATCCTGGAGCTGCTTTATGCCTCGGGCCTGCGCGTCAGCGAATTGACTGGGCTGGACCTGCGTAACGTGAATTTCGGGGATGGCATCGTGCTGGTGCGCGGCAAAGGGGACAAGGAGAGGATCGTGCCGTTTGGTTCCAAGGCGCGCGCGGCCATAACCGCCTACCTGCCGGTACGGGAGAAGGTTTTGCAGGAGAACAAAACCAGGGAGACGGCCTTGTTCTTGAACGCGCGCGGCGGGCGGCTCACGCCGCGCTCGGTGGACCGCCTGTTGAAAAAGCATATTCGGCAATTCGGACCGAACGTTAAGGTGAGTCCCCATTCGCTTCGGCACGCTTTCGCCTCTCACCTCCTGGCCGAGGGCGCGGATTTGCGCGCCATCCAGGAAATGCTGGGCCACAAAAGCCTGGCGACCACGCAGAAGTACACGCAGGTGTCCATCAAGCAGTTGATGGACGTTTACGACAAGACACACCCGAAGGCGTGAAGAAGTCGAAAGTTGAAAGTCGAAAGTCCAAAGTGAGAAGCGCACAGAACGCGCCCGGGTGCTCGGACCTTCCAAGGTTGACAGGGCGGCGAACTGGGATAGAATTCAGCTTCAGGGCATTTCCTGAGTCCTATGACCTTACCGAGAGTTTCCGTTGTCCACTACACCACCGCAGTCCCGCTGGTCTGGGGGATGCTGAAGGGCGTACAGCAGGGCCGGTACCAGCTTGAGTTCACCTCCCCCGCCGGCTGCGCGGAGGCTGTGCGGCAAGCCAAGGCAGACGTGGGGATCATTCCCTCCATCGAGTACCAGCGGTTGGACCGCGCCCAGATCTTGAGCGGCATCTCCATTGCCGCGAAGCAGGAAGTCAGGAGCGTTTTGCTCTTGAGCAAGGTTCCCCTGGAGAAGATCCAGAACGTGGCGGTGGACAATTCCTCCCGAACTTCCGCGGCGCTGCTGAGGATCCTGATGCGAAAATTCTACTCGCGCTGGATCAACGTCACGCCGTCGGCTCCCAAGCCCGTGGAGATGTTGCGGCGCGCAGACGCCGCGCTGGTGATTGGTGACCCGGCGCTGACGTACGACGGCCAAGTAGCCGAGATCTACGATCTTGCTGCCGAATGGAGAAAATTCACTGGCCTGCCGTTTGTCTTCGCCCTCTGGGTAGGCCGCGAAGAGGCCAAGATCGGCCGCTTTCGCAAAGATTTCGAGGATTCGCGCGACTACGGCTTGGCGCACGTCGCGGACATCGCCGCCGAATACGCGCCCAAGCTCAAGATGCCGCCTGCCGCGGTGAAGGCGTACCTCACGCAAAACGTCGATTACTCCTTGGACGAGGAGAATCGCAAGGGCTTGCGCCTTTTCTATAAGCTGGCGCGCGAGGCAGGGATCATCCCGGTCGAAAAAGACCTGAATTTCGTGTAGGGCTGCACTTCCTGACAATCCCGGACAATTCAGCGAGGGACAACCGGCCGCCCGTTGCGCCGGCCAAGGGATGTATACTTTCTCCAGGAGGAAAGGCGAACGTGGAAAATCCGCTGAGCAGGTTAGGGGCCCTGATGTTGATGACACTTTGTGCGGGCGTGATTTCAGGCGAGGCGCAAGAGAACAACTTGCTGCCACAGCCGGCCCAGGTGTCGCCGCGCGAGGGCAGGCTGGCGATCACCGACTCGTTCCGAATCAGCTTGAGCGGGTACCAGGAACCCAGACTGCGCGCCGCTGCTCAGCGTCTGGCGCGCCGTTTGGCGAGACAGACAGGTATCGCTCTGCCGGACCGGAGCGAGAAAGCTCCCTCCCCGGCCGCCCTGGTTATTCATTGCGACCACGCTGGAGAACCGGTCCAGACAGTCAGGGAAGACGAGTCTTACCGGCTCGAGGTCAGGACGGAGCAGGCCCGCCTCACGGCCCCTACGCCGGTTGGGGTGCTGCGCGGCATGGAGACCTTCCTTCAACTGGTGGATTTGGACACGCGGGGCTTCGGCGTTGCTGCTGTAGATATCAACGATCGCCCGCGTTTTCGCTGGCGGGGCCTGTTGATGGATGCGTCCCGTCACTGGATGCCCGTGCCCGTCATCAAACGGAACCTCGACGCGATGGCGGCGGTCAAGCTGAACGTCCTGCACTGGCATCTCTCTGACGACCAGGGATTCCGAATGGAGAGCAGAAGGTTCCCCGAACTCCAGCGCCTGGGCTCCGACGGGAACTACTACACGCAGGCGGATGTCCGGGAGGTCATCGCCTACGCGCGGGAGCGTGGCATCCGGGTGGTCCCGGAGTTCGATATGCCCGGCCACACCACGAGCTGGTTTGTCAGCCATCCCGAACTGGCCAGTGCTCCCGGTCCTTATGTGATTGAGCGCGCCTGGGGCATTTTCGATCCGGCCATGAATCCGACCAAAGCGGAGCTTTACGCCTTTCTCGACGGCTTCATTGGGGAGATGGCAGCCTTATTCCCCGACGAGTACTTCCACATCGGCGGCGACGAGGTGAACGGAAAACAATGGGACCACAACCCGCGCATCCAGGCCTTCATGCGGAGACGCGGCATGAAAGGCAACCACGACCTGCAGGCGTATTTCAACCGGCGGGTCCTGGCGATCGCCCGGCAGCACGGCAAGAAGATGATTGGCTGGGATGAAATCCTGCATCCCGAGCTTCCCAAGGACATCGTCGTGCAGTCCTGGCGCGGGCAGAAATCGCTCGCGGAGGCCGCGCGGCAGGGTTACATGGGGATTCTTTCCTTCGGCTACTACCTGGACCATATTCTGCCAGCGTCGTTCCACTACAAAGTTGACCCGAT
Source organism: Terriglobia bacterium (assembly GCA_022866195.1). GTDB lineage: Bacteria > Acidobacteriota > Terriglobia > UBA7540 > UBA7540 > JALHUF01. The sequence continues at coordinate 445 of JALHUF010000364.1, read as the reverse complement.
GGAGGGAGAAACCGCTGGCCTGGCTGAGGAGCAGAAGTCTCGCATCCTGGGCGGAGAGGCCTGCATGTGGGCCGAATACGTCACGCCGGAGACTGTTGCTTCGCGCATCTGGCCGCGCGCCGCGGCGATCGCTGAGAGGTTGTGGTCACCGCAGGAAGTGAAGGACGTGGAATCTATGTATCGCCGCCTCGCCCGGGTGAGCCGTCAACTGGAAGGCCTGGGGTTGACCCAGCGGTCGAGCTATGGGCCCATGCTGGAGCGCCTTACGAATATGAACGATGCCGCGCCGTTGAAGGTGCTCGCCGACGTGCTCGAGCCCGTCAAGAGCCTGAGACTTAGTCAAGGCCATCGGTGATCTTTCCATCCCACCTTGTGTCAGGCTTCTACTTTCCCGTTTGCGCTGCCTCCACCAGCTTGCGGATGGAGGGCACGATCATGATCAGCA
>JALHUF010000363.1 GCA_022866195.1 Terriglobia bacterium | reverse complement strand
CTGTGCTTATCCGCAGGTTGCGCGCTGGAAGGGGACCGGCAGCACGGATGACGCTGCCAACTTCGTGTGCGTCACAGCGGATTCCGGCAAGTAGGGGCGATGCCCGGAATCCGTAACGGGTAGCGGCTAGCGGCGAATTCAGCCGGCCGCCTGACGCAGGAGGAGCACCTTGCGGCGCAAGAGAGACGGAGTTTCGGTGGGCTTGACGCGGCGCGAATGGCTCTTGGGCGCGGCGGTCGGTGGGTTGAGTCTCGCCGTCTCCGGCGCCAAAATCGCCGATACCAAGATCAATCGCCGATCGCTTGTTACCCGCCATAATCCGGTCATCACTCGGCCCGACCCCACGGCTCCCTTGCAGATTGGAAACGGGGAGTTCGCCTTCACCGCCGACGTTACGGGACTGCAAACCTTCGGCGATGTCTATGAACGCGGCATGCCTCTGGGGACCATGGCGCAGTGGGGCTGGCATAGCTTCCCCAACCCAGCAGGGTACAAACTGGACGATGTTTTGACGCCCTATGATTCGCACGGGCGGAGCGTCCCCTATCCGGACGGGCATGGCAACGAGGCTTTCCTTGGTCCTTCGAATGCTCCGGAAGCTCTCAAGAAGGAAGCTGCCTGGCTGTTTGCCAACCCGCAGCGAAGTCATCTGGGCCGCATTGGTCTCATTTTGCGCAAGGCCGATGGGGGAAGCGTCGGCCTCGCGGATGTGGTTGCCTCCCGTCAGGAGTTGGACCTTTGGAGCGGTGCGCTGGAAAGCCAGTTCGAGTTCGAGGGCCAACGGGTGCGCGTCAAAACCGTGTGCCATCCGCAGCGCGACCTCCTCGCCATCCGCTTGGAATCGCCGCAGCTCGCTACCCGGCGAATCGGAGTGGCGCTGGCTTTTCCTTACGCTTCCCCGGATTTTAGAAAAACTGCGGATTGGAACTCGCCGGACCGGCACCAGACGAACGTGGTCGAGAGCCCGTCCGGAGCGGAGTTGGAGCGCCTCCTGGATGCCACACGATACTGGGTGCGTTTGAGCTGGTCTCCTCGGAGTTCATTCGCTGCGGCCGGTGCGCACCGATTCGAAATCTTCGCGCCCGACCGCAACGAGTTCGAGTTGGTTGTGGCGTTCTCCCCGAACCGCATTGCGGACGGCCTGCCACGGTTCCAGGAAGTCCAGACTGTGGCGGCAAAACAGTGGCAGCATTTTTGGAGCGCTGGCGGGGCGGTCGAACTCTCCGGCAGTACCGATCCGCGCGCGCAGGAACTGGAGCGACGCATCGTCCTGTCGCAGTACCTGACGGCCGTGAACTGCGCCGGTTCGATCCCGCCCCAAGAGACCGGACTCGTCACCAATAGCTGGTGCGGTAAGTTCCACCTGGAGATGCACTGGTGGCACGCGGCGCATTTTGCGCTCTGGGGCCGACAGGAATTGCTGGAAAGGAGCCTTCCCTGGTACTTCGCCATTCTGCCTCGCGCCAGAGAAACGGCACGGCGGCAAGGCTATCGCGGAGCGCGCTGGCCGAAGCAGGTGGGTGCAGACGGGCGGGAGGCGCCGAGCGACATTGGTGTGTTTCTGATTTGGCAACAGCCGCATCCGATCTTTTATGCCGAACTCCTCTACCGCGCGCACCCTACGCGCACCACCCTGGAACGTTACCAGGAACTCGTTTTCGAAACGGCGCAGTTCATGGCGTCCTATGCGGCCTGGGATGCCGCGACCCGGCGGTACGTGCTTGGCCCGCCCCTGATTCCGGCCCAGGAAAGCTACACGGCGCTGCGACGGCAAGTCATCAATCCTACCTTTGAACTCGCTTACTGGCACTGGGGTCTTTCCGTCGCGCAGAGATGGCGAGAACGGCTGGGCCTGCCTCGCGAGCCGCGCTGGGACAAAGTCATCGCTGGGCTATCACGCCCCACCGTGCGGAACGGGCTCTACGCCGCAATCGAAATAGAACCGTTTACCATCTACGCCGATCACCCGTCGATGCTGGCCGGCTTGGGCCTGCTGCCGAAGACTCCGCTCATCGACGAGGGCACGATGCTTCGAACGTTCGACGACGTGTTGAAGCGCTGGGACTGGAAAAGTACCTGGGGCTGGGATTATCCGATGATGGCGATGACGGCGGCGCGGTTGGGCCAGCCGGCAAAAGCGGTGGAATCACTGTTGATGGACGCACCGAAAAACCATTACCTCGCGAACGGCCACAACCTTCAGATCCCCCTCTTCTTGCCCCTTTACCTGCCGGGCAACGGCGGATTGCTCTATGCCGTGGCCATGATGGCTGCCGGCTGGGATGGCTGTCCAAAGATCCCCGCGCCAGGCTTCCCACAAGATGGCCGTTGGCAGGTCCGCTGCGAGGGCATCAGCCCCGCCCTGTAAGAGCCAGCCGCGTACCACCGGTTGCATGTAGTGGGTGACCGCGGTGGGTGCTCTCCCAAGCGTGAGTCTTTTTCTCAATCGCCAATCTTCGGTCCACATCCTCCCGTGATGGGGGCAGCGGCCCGGGGAAAAAGTGGCCAATCTAAGTTCCCCGAGCCCGGAGAGGCTCTGACGAAATCAGGGCCGCAGGGTGTTCGGCCCCTTCAGGGCCGGGGGAAATGGGCTACACCTTTGTGACAGGCCGGCGCTACAGCGCGGCACCGTCGTTGTGGTAGGATTTCGGCATGCGACGCACACTTGTCGGTTTTCTGATTCTCCTCGCCTCCTGCACGCTCGGCGCGGCCCAGCGGTTAGTCGCGACACGTTCTCCATGTCTTGGGCTCTAGTTGATTGGGCACGACGCCTGAGAACTTGCCTTTTACATGCCCCTACGATGCGGTACTATTGTAGAAAGAGGGGGGTGGGTTTTTCTATAGCGTACCTGCTTATAGCACCGTGCGCCTCCAGGTGGGATCATGCGCATCAGGATGGCGGTCATTCTTCTCTTTTCGGTCTGCTCCGCGGGCCTCGCTGAGCAGCCACCCTGCAGGGTACCCGTGAACGTTGTCGTTCCCGATTTGTCCTCCCTTCCCAAACCCGCGGCCGACGCGATGCTTGCCCAGTGGCAACAGAATATGCGGGCGATGAAGTACCAAGGGCCTGACGGGCGATGGGATTGGGCTGGGCAATTATCGGATTTTGACAACAGGCTGGGCTTCATCGCGCCGCCTGAGAGAACCCTCGTCGGCAACCTTCCCGCCGAGGCGTTCGTTGCCCAGAGCAAGAAGCATCCCATTCGTATCCTGTCGGCCACCTATGACCGTGGTCCTCGCCGCCTTATTTTCGTGGCGGAGAAGGCCAACAAGATGCCGGCGGCAGCACGAAAAATCGAAGCAGCTGTCATCTGCCATATCCTTTCGAAGGCCCGCCCGGAAGATTCCTTTGCCCTACTCACCGCGCGCGGTGCGCGCCTGGAGCTGCGGTTCGGTTCGAGCCGGGAGGCGGTTCGGGCTGCGGCGGAGGAACTGGCGAGTCCGCCTCAAGGCAAAGCTGGCGGACAAGGCGTGCTCGACGCCATACTCGAAGCCACCACTTGGTTCCAACCACCGCAAACGGGCGATTCGGTCCTTGTCGTGACCATGGGTCTCGAAAGCAGACACAAGGCGGGATTCTCCAAGGTGCGAGCTGCCGTGGCTGCCGGTGGTATTCGTGTGTTCGGCTTCCAATTGGGCGCGTACAGCGTCGACTCTCTCTCCGGAGGTTCAAAGTTCGACAGCTTGTATATACAAGGCTTCGGCAAGATTTCGCGACT
>JALHUF010000362.1 GCA_022866195.1 Terriglobia bacterium | reverse complement strand
GGCGTGGGGCGGTTGCGGATCGTGGACCGCGACTTCGTGGAAGAGAGCAATTTGGCGCGCCAACTCCTCTTTGATGAGTCCGACGCCGCAGAGAACCTGCCCAAGGCCGTCGCGGCCGGACGGAAGCTGAAGCGCATCAATTCTGATGTCCAGGTGGAAGGCATCGTTGCCGACGCCGAGAGCGGCAACATCATCAGTCTGGTCGAGGGCTTCCAGGTCATTCTGGATGGCACCGACAACTTCGAGACCCGCTATCTGCTCAACGACGTGGCCCTGAAGCTCGGCATCCCTTGGATTTACGGGGCCGTCGTGGCAAGTTACGCTGTGACGCTGACCGTGCTTCCCGGCCGCACGCCGTGTCTGGCCTGCGTATTCCCCAAGCCTCCGCAAGGCATGTACGATACCTGCGACACCGTCGGTGTAATCGCCCCAGCGGTGGCCTGGGCAGCATCCATCCAGGTAACCGAGGCTTTGAAGATCCTGCTCGGGCGCGAAGCGGAATTGCACGGGGCCCTGCTCGCCTACGATGTGTGGAAGAACAGCTACCAGGCGGTCAAACTCCGCAGCAATCCCCACTGCCGGGCGTGCGGAGCGCGGGAGTTTATTCACCTGGAAGCACGCGAGGCCACTCATACCACGCTCTGCGGGCGCGACGCCGTCCAGATCCGTCACCGGGAAGGACGCGGCCTGGATCTCGCGGCCCTGAAAACCCGGCTCGGGCAGTTCGGGCCCGTGCGCGGGAACGAGTTTTTACTTCGCTGCACACTCGACGGGTATGATCTGACCGTTTTCCCCGACGGCCGGGCCATCATCAAGGGCACGCATGATCCTGCCGTCGCGCGCGGGCTGTACGCCAAATACATCGGCTCGTAACCGATTTGGGATTTTGGATTTGTGATTTCACAACCGCGGCGTCATGCATTGGCCCGCAACTGTCAACGCCAGCGCCGGTCGCCTCGGCGACAGGTCTTCCCCGCTCCCAGGAGCCGTACCATGCATCTTCGCGTGTTCGTTTCCGCCCTCGTTTTGGCCGGGATTCTCGCGTGTGCATCGCCCACGCGTGCCGAAGAGAGCCTGCAAGCTTCCCTGCGCGCTCAGTTGGAAGCGCAGTTGAATCAGGTGGCTGAACACCTGGACGGGGTCCTGGGTTTCGCCATCAAAGACCTCTCCACGGGCGAGACATTCTTCCGCCTTCCCGACACTGTGTTCCCGCAGGCAAGTTCCATCAAGCTGGCCGTGCTGCTGGAACTGCTGCGGCAGGCGCAGGAGGGCAAACTCTCGCTCGACGAGAAGCACACCGTTCGCCGCCGCGAAATGACGGTGGGTGACGATGAGGCGATCCTTAACAAGCTGGGCGACGGCACGGTGACTATGACGCTGCGCGACCTGGCGGCGTTCGTGTTGGTGTTGAGTGACAACTCCGCCACCAACATCCTGATCGACCGGCTGGGCATCGAGAACATTAATGCCGGGCTGGCGCGGCTGGGTCTGAAAGAGACCCAACTGCGCCGGCGCATGATCGACTTGGCAGCCGCGCGCCGCGGCAACGAGAACGTCTCCACCCCGCGTGAGATGCTGACCCTGCTCGAAAAAGTGCGCGCGGGCCAGGCGCTGGACGCCACGCACACGGCGGAATTCTTCCGGCTGCTGTGGCTGCCGAAGGACAGCCCCTTTCACCGGGCGCTGCGCGGCAGCGTTGCCATCGCCGATAAGCCCGGAGCGCTGGAGGGCGTACGCTGCGATTCGGGGATCATTGAAATTCCGAATCGCCCCTTCATCCTTTCGGTGATGACCACCTACCTCGCGCGGGATGAAGACGGCGAGCGGGCCATCCAGGAAATTGCTAAGTTGGCTTATGCGCATTTCAGCCGTTTGGGCGCCTGGAGCAGATATGGCCGCGCCATCCCGGAGAAATGAGGCGGAACGGCCTCCGGACCAGTTAGAATGGAGCCAGGGGAAAACCCATACCGCATGCTCTTGAGAAGAATCTCAAAGGAGAAACGTCCTATGGCGAAGAATCGAAACCTTGCAGTGCTATTCCTGTCGCTGGTCTCGGCAATCCTGCTTGCCGCAAGCCTGTGGGGGCAGGAGGCCAAGCCGGCCCCAGGAGGTCTCCCGGTCCGCTATGAGGAGCTCACCGCCCCGGACTTTGTCAGGGCGCTAGAGAAGTCGGGAGGAACCTGCCTGATCCCGCTGGGCGTCATCGAGAAGCACGGGCCTCACCTCCCGCTCGGTACCGACCTGCTCAACGTGCGCCTCGTCGCCGTGCGTGCGGCCCAGCAGGAGTACACCATCGTCTTTCCCGAGTACTTCTTCAGCCAGATCTTCGAGGCCAGGCACCAGCCCGGAACCCTCGCCTACAGTCAGAAGCTGATGTGGGCCATCCTGGAAGAAACCTGCGATGAACTCGGACGCAACGGGGCGAAGAAGATCATCCTGGTCAGCGGTCACGGCGGGAACAGCAGCTTCCTGCCATACTTCTGCCAGGCGCAACTGGCGCGCCGTCGGGACTACGCCGTCTATCTCTACCGTCCCACGGGTGATCCGAAAGCGGAGGAGCAGATTAGAAAGATGCGCAAGACGACCACCGGCGGGCACGCGGATGAAGAAGAAACAGCAGTCATGCTCGCCAACCGTCCCGAACTCGTGCACTTGGATCGGGCCAAGAACCAGAGCGGCGCGGACCAGAAGCGCCTGACGGAACTGCCTGACTTCTACACCGGCATCTGGTGGTATGCCAGTTTCCCCAATCATTCTGCCGGCGACGGCAGCCCGGCCACCCGCGAGCTGGGCGAGCTGGTGGTGGAGAACGAGGTGAAGCAGCTCGTGAAGGCGATTCAGGAAGTCAAGAAGGACAAGGCGGTCCTCGAGCTGCAGAAACGCTTCTTTGACGAGGCGGAGAACCCGCTGAAGACGCAGCAATAGCAAGGGCCCGGAGTTCGTGCGAAAATCACGGGAAGGAGCAGTGGGGGCAGGAGGCCAGCCTCGCCGAGCAGGAGCGGAAATCCCTACATCGGTGAGGTGACGGCGCTTCCTTCGCTGGGGTTGAACCCTCGGCCTTCCCCAGAGCGAACGGACGGCTTTTCTGTAACCGCCTCGGAGCGCCTTGCATCAAATAGTAGATAAGCTGGCCGGGAGG
>JALHUF010000040.1 GCA_022866195.1 Terriglobia bacterium | reverse complement strand
CATTGCTCGCACACATCGCACAGAACGCGATGTGTGCGCCACCCGCCGGAATTCCAAAGGGTCACATCACAGCCTGTGTGCGAAGGTTCCGTTATAATCGCTCACGGCTTGCGTCAGTTCCTAACCGTGCGCATTGACGATCGCGGTTCGCGCTGTGGAAGCTCTCGCAGGGGGAAGGCAGATGATAGTTCACAGTTCGGGTGGCTCTCGGATTTGGTTCGCGCGCTTGCTTGTCACGCTCGTCCTCGTGATGACGCTCGCCGCGTGCACTGGCGGCAGTGTGAGGTTGGGTCCGAATCCTCCTGACGGCAATGGGCCGTGTGAACCCAGCGCCGGCGTCAGCCCCACCCTCGGCGGCTGCGCGGTGTTTCCCGCCGACAATCCGTGGAACCGCGATGTGTCCTGCGACCCCGTGGACTCCAACTCGGATCAGTACATCGCCAGCATCAACGAGGGCGCGCAGTTCCTGCATGCGGATTTCGGAACGAATCCCGATTGGGGCATTCCCTATACTGTCGTTCCCGGCTCACAGCCCTTCGTCCCCATCGTCGTCACCGAATATCCCGACGAAAGCGATCCGGGTCCTTACCCCATCCCGCCCGACGCGCCCATCTAAGGTGGCAGCAACTCCACCGGCGACCGTCACGTGCTCGTGCTCAACTCCGGCGAGTGCAAGCTCTACGAGCTCTATCACGCCTTCAAGGATGCCGATGGTCCGGGATGGCACGCGGGTTCGGGAGCGATTTTCGATCTCAGCTCCAACCGCCTGCGCCCGGAAGGCTGGACCTCCGCCGATGCCGCGGGCCTGCCCATCTTGCCCGGGCTGGTTCGCTACGAGGAAATCCAAGCCGGCCAGATTACTCACGCCTTCCGCTTCACCGTCTGGCAGACCCAGAAGGGCTACGTCCACCCCGCCACGCACCAGGCTGGAGCCACCACCGACCCGGCTTATCCGCCCATGGGAATGCGCGTCCGCCTGAAAGCCAGCTTCGACCTGGCGAGTTACCACGGCCAAGCCCGCGTGATCCTCAACGCACTCAAGAAATACGGCATGATGGTGGCGGATAACGGCCAGAGCTGGTTCATCACCGGCGCCTCCGACCCCAGATGGGATGACGCGGACCTCGATCAATTGAAGAGCGTGCCGGGAGGCGCGTTTGAAGTGGTCCAGGTGGGCACTATCATCCGTCCGTGAGCCCGGGTCGGTTTGCGTGTGAACGCCTTCCGTCGTATGCATCTGGAAGTGTGCGCCAAACGCCTCACCGCGCGCGCAACTCCCGGCGTGAAGGCTTCGCGGTAGATCAGCAAGGCATCCTTTTCGCCGACCAAGCTCCCGGAGTCGGTGAGTTCTCGCGGGTCGCGGGTGGCGCATACCCCGACGCGTCGGGGTGTGCGACCCGGGGTTGTAGGATACTCTCGTGTCACGTCAGCGCCATTATTACGGGCTCAATCACCTGCACTATCTTACCGCCAGCACTTACCGTCGCGTGCGTCTTTTTGCCTCCGCGCGCTTCCGCCAGCACTTCATTCAGACCCTCCAGCAACTTCGCTCTGGCCTGGATTTCAAAATCCTCGGATACGTTCTGATGCCGGAGCACTTTCATCTCTTGGTTTGGCCCTGCGGGCCGTCCAACCCCTCCCAGATCGCCTTGATCGCACACATCGGCAAAAGTGCGATGTATGCGCCACCCGCGCTTGCCGAGATGCTGGAGCAAGCGCGCGCCGTGCCTGCCCCGGAGCGCGAGCCGGAAGTAGTGAGTGGCGAATAGGAAGTAACGGGCCTCGCATTGCTCGCAGACATCGCACACAACGCGATATCAGCTTCACCCGGGGGAAGCCCTCATTCTTGAGTTAGCGCTTTCGGGCAACGTCCAAGTGACGGTTTCGGAAGCACTTCTCGAAGAATACGAGGGCGTGCTCCGGAGGCCGCGCTTCTACTGAGCCGCCCGAGAAAGGGCACTCTTGATCGCATCCTCGACATCTTCTAGTCGGTGACGGATCGATCTTAAATGGTGCCGGACGGGACTGGACTGCTCACCGCGGCCCTCGGCCATTTCCATTGACCGTATGCATCCAACTACTTCTTCGCGAGCTTTTTGCAGTTGCACAATCGACCGTTTTCCCGAAACATGTAACTGCCTTGCCTCACGTAACACCTCGCCCCATACACAATCGTTGAGAGAAAGAATCTCACTAAGCGGGGGACAGCTCTGCCAATCTGGCCTCTCTGACCACGATGCGGGTGGAGAGACGCAGTAAGCTAGAAGGTTGATCTGTTTCTTCCCGATGCTTAAGTAAATGAGCACACGCTTTACCGGAGAGTTCGCTTTCTGCACCTTCTTCGCGTCCTTGGGAGGAAGGCAAGCAACACTTCCCCCTGATTGCGCGGCGCAAAGCGCCGGGGCTAACGTCAGAGAGGCTATCAGAAGGGAGGCGGGTAACAACATGCTACGTAAACCCTCCCGCTCCCACTCGTGCCTGTAAGGCATCGTGCAAAGTTATATGAACAGTAGGATATGTTCGCATATAGGTGCGAAACACAGTTCCAGACGCAGGGCCACCACCACCACCACCACGACGGCAAAAAGAAGCATCGACGCATGCAATCCCCGAAACTGCGCCCAGACATGTTCAAGCAGCAGGTATAACAGGCGAAGCAAAGGGGTAGACCCCAGTTGCCCCGGCGTGCTAGGCTGCAGTTGGGAAAAAAGCAGGCCGGCAGGGTATATCCTCCGCTGGGGTCCGCGAGATTCGCCGGATTGTTTAGCACGTATGCGTAAAGATTGAGGGACTGGGGGTTGGATGTACACGCGTGTTGGCCAGAACCTATACGCACAGGGGAAGCAAGAGCCCCGGCCTGACCGCAAGACCCAGTACAGCCAAGGGTCTCCCCAAAGTCCGGCATGACGGAGAAGATACTCTTTGTCCCTCCGCCGCAGGAGCCGCTGCAATTGCCCAGCGGATCCGCGGAAAGCCAGCGGCCCAGGGTGGGCGAGTACTGCCGATACAGCGTGCGGTAAAGGCCACTTTCTGATTCGTACTCCATGCCAGCGAACTTGTGCGGATCGTCCAAGGTGCCGGAAACGAGACGCTCGCCGCCGTAGGGGTAGAAATCGGCGTCACGCTGAATTTGCCCCGTGGCGTTTGTGATCACACGCAGCGACCCGAGGTGATCCGCGAAGAAGTAATACACCGCGCCTGCGGCATCCCGCCGTGCGATGACCCGACCGCTCAAATAGATGTACTCCGCGATCAGGTTACCGCTCAGGTCGGTCTCGAACAACTCCTCGCCATTGACGCCGTACCAGAACAGCTTCTCGTTTGATTTCTCCACTCTCCGTCCGTCGCCATCGTACGTGTACGTAACTCCCGCCGTCGAGGTGAGACGGTTCTCGGCATTCCAGGAATAGCTCGAGACGCCGTCACTGGTCATGTTGCCCGCGTTGTCGTAAGTGAAGCCGGAGTTAGTGATGCGGTTCTGCGTGTTGACGGACAGGCTCAGCATCGGCGCCGAACACTTGGTAACGCTGATTGACGTCAGGTTCGCGTAGCGGTCGTAACCGAAGCTGTGTCCCCAGCAGTTCCCTCCTGAAGTTGCCTGGCTCTGCCCTGTGGCGAGCCGGTCCAGATTGTCATAGGTAAACGTCTGGGTGCGCGAGGTGTCGCGGTTGTTCGTGACCGCACTGACATTGCCGTTCGCAAAATAGCTGAACGCCAAATTCAGCGCCGTGCCGTTTGTAGATGTTGCCGCGAAGGACGTGGGGAGCAGCCGGTTGTTGTAACTTGCGCTCCAGGTGATCCCGCCAAAACCCCCGCTCTGCCCTTCGAGAGCGCTGGAGACCGCCCCCTGGGGGGCGTAGGTGGTGCTGAGGGCGTAGTTGATGCCGTTGGCCAGGTCCTTGGCGTAGTTAGGTCGGCCCGCGCCTGTGACGTCGTAGCTGATCACGCGCCCGCTGGGATAGGTCACCGAGGCGACGGACCCATCCAGATTGTACGCGTAGGAAATCGACTTGGTGATGCTGCCGAT
>JALHUF010000039.1 GCA_022866195.1 Terriglobia bacterium | reverse complement strand
CTGGTGATTGCGCACCGCCTCTCCACCATCCAGAATGCTTCGAAGATCGTGGTCATGCACAAAGGTCACGTGCGCGAAGTGGGCACGCACCAAGAATTGCTCGAGCGGCGCGGGATTTACTGTAAGCTGTACGAGCTTCAGTATAAGGACCAGGAAGTGTCCGTTGTCCGCGGTCCGTTGTCCGTCAGCGGGCATCCCAAAGCTTCTCCCTTGGCCGCCGACCACAGACCATCGACCACGGACCCCTGACGTATGTCTAAGACCTGCTTGCTGATGGTTGCGGGAGAGCGCTCCGGCGATGTATACGGCGCGGGATTGGCCGCCGCTTTACGCGCCCGGCTGCCGGGGGCGGAGATTTTCGGTTGCGGTGGCGAGGCCATGCGGCAGGCCGGAGTAGAGACTGCGGTCGATGCCCACGAGATTTCCATGGCGGGCATCTTTGAGGTGCTGTCCGGACTGCCGCGCGTCTACCGGGCGTTTCATTCCCTGCTGGCGGAAGTGGACCGGCGGCACCCGCAACTTGCCGTCCTCATCGACTTCCCGGACTTCAACCTGCGCCTGGCGAAGCGGCTCAAACGGCGCAACATTCCCGTGGTCTATTTCGTGAGCCCACAGGTCTGGGCGTGGAGGCCGGGGCGGCTGAAGCAGATCAAGGCCAACATCGCGAAAATGCTTTGCATCTTCGATTTTGAAGAAGACCTCTACCGCAAAGCGGGAGTTCCCGTGGAGTACGTCGGCCATCCGCTGGTGGACTTGGTGCGACCCCACCTGACGCGCGAGGAGTTTTTCGCCCAGGCGCGCCTGGATCCCGAGACACCCACCGTGGCGCTGCTGCCGGGCAGCCGGCAGAAAGAAGTCTGCTACAACCTCCCGCCCATGCTGGACGCAGCCACCCGTCTGACGCTCACGCGGCGCATCCAGTTTGTCATTCCGGTGGCTCCGACTCTGGATCCGCTCTGGCTGGAAAAGACCCTGCTCGAGTGCTACGTGGGGAGGGCAACGGTCCGCACGGTGGTCCACGCCACCTACGACGCTCTGCAACATTCGGAGGTGGCCGTCGTGGCCAGTGGCACCGCCACGCTGGAGGCCGCGCTGCGCGAACGCCCCCTGGTGGTGGTTTACCGTGTTTCTCCCCTTAGCTGGATGCTGGGGAAATTGCTGGTGGATGTCCCCCATTACAGCATGGTCAATCTCCTGGCAGGCAAGCCCCTGGTCACCGAGTTGATGCAGTGCGATTTCAACGCACAGAATGTGGCGGCGCAGGTAGAATACCTGCTGGATCACCCTGAAGCTCGGGAGAAGATGGTGGAAGAATTCCGCGCCCTCAGACCTCGTCTGGGGCCCGGGGGCGCGATCGGGCGGGCGTGCGAAGCCGTGCTCGGCGTGCTGAAAGCCTCTGGGGCATCCCTTCCAGGCGCGTGAAGCATCCGTGCCGCAGGTGGCCAGGGACAGAGCGGATGCAACTGGCAGGCGAGGCGAGCAATCCAACTTAGAGCGCCGGCAGAGAGGAACCGTGGCGAATGCGCGTTTCGGCCTTGGCGCCAAGCGAGCGAGCAGGGCACGGCCCAGACGGAAGGAGCAGTTGGAGCCAAACATGAAATGGTGCAAACCTCTGAGCGAAACCTTTTCGATGCGCGGGAGACTGCTGCCCGGAAGCCTCTGGCTGCGGGGTGGACTGCTGGCCCTGCTGCTTCTGCTGACGGGCACGGTCGGTCTGGCCCAGACGCGCTTCGAGGTGACCAAGTACTCGATTGAGGCGGAGCTTTATCCTTCCACCCACATTCTCTCGGCCAAGGCGCGGATCGATTTCCTTCCCAAGGCGGATTTGACCACCCTGAGTTTCGAGTTGCACAGCGCCTTGCGCGTTGAGAAAGTGGCGGACGCCGCCGGCCAAGCCCTGCGGTTCCGCCAGGAGGGTTTGACGCTCCAGGTGGACTTCCTGAATCCGCTCCTGCAGGGCAAGCCGGCGTCAATCACCGTAAGCTACGGCGGATCGCTCGCTTCCGCGGATGGCAGTCCGGTTGAGAACTTGAAGCTGGCCTATGTCGGCACGGAAGGTTCATATCTGCTTTACGCGGCGCGCTGGTTTCCGGTCAGCGGGTACAGCGTGAATCGCTTTGCCGCCTCGATGCGTATCACGGTCCCTTCGGAAGAGACGGTGATCGCCTCGGGCCAGGCCCTGGCACCCCTGCGCCAGACGGGCAAAGTCACTTACATCTTCGAGTTCGACCAGCCATCATTTCCCGGAACGGTTCTGGCAGGCAAGTACGTCGTGCAGCCCGCGACGGCCGTGGGCGCCGATGTGGCGCTCTACCTCAAGCCGGGGCACGAGAACCTCGCCGCCAGTTACGGCGAAGCGTCCGCCAAGATTCAAGCGTTTTTCTCCGACAAGTTCGGCGGCTTGCCCAGCGGCCACCTGGCCTTGGTAGAGATCGAGGATGGGACGGTGGGCGGGTATGCCGCGCCCGGCGTCGTGGCGCTGGCCTCGCGCGG
>JALHUF010000361.1 GCA_022866195.1 Terriglobia bacterium | reverse complement strand
TCACGGTCGTCCAGGCCTATCTCCTGCGCGGGCTCGCATGGCCGAATGTCTATGGCGATCTGACGGTGATCGATCGCGATCCCACGAAGTTCAACGAACCTTTTTTCAAGTATGTTGACTATGTTGTGAACAGAGCCAACGAGCTCGGGATGGTGATGGGGATCGTGGTGACCTACGGTGAGCACGTCCGGCAGACTCCGGCCAACGAGCAGGTCTTCAACCCTTCGAATGCGTTTACCTTCGGCAAGCTCCTGGCGGCGCGCTACAAGGACAACGCCGTCATCTGGCTCCTGGGCGGCGACCGCGGCGCGGCGGATTACGAAGCCGTCTGGACGGCCATGGCCAGGGGCCTCAAAGAGGGTTGCCAGGGAACCCAGCTCGTGTCTTACCACGGGCCGGGTCCGAGGCCGGGGGTCATGGATTATTCCTCTTCGTTCTGGTTCCACAACGCCGACTGGCTGGACTTCAACATGATCCAGTCCGGCCACCGCTGGGGAGTGCTCAACTACGAGTTTATTACCCACGACTATAATCTCAAACCTGTGAAGCCCACCATCGACATGGAAGCGCGCTACGAGAATCACCCTGACGTGGGCACTACCGGCAAACGGATGGACGCGCACCAGGAACGCGAAGCGGCCTATTGGAACATGCTGGCCGGCGCGGCGGGGCACGGCTACGGCAACAACAACATCTGGCAGTTCTGGGATGCCGACAGCCCCCCGCCGCAGGCAAACCATCCCTTCCCTTTCCTGCCTTTGCGCGGCACGACGCACTGGCGCAAGGCGATGGATATGGAAGGCGCCTACGACATGGGCCTGGTGCGGAGGTTCTTCGAGCTCAGGCCCTGGCACAAGATGGTTCCCGACCAGTCCGTGATTGCCATCGGCCAGGGCGACGGGGAAGACCACATCCAGGCGGCACGCGCTGACGATGGAAGCTTCATCGTGGCCTACTTACCCTTCGGCCATCGCGTCGGCATCCACATGGACAAGCTCTCCGCACCAGCAATCAAAGCCCAGTGGTACGACCCTCGCGAGGGGACTTGGACTTATATCGGCCAATACACGAACAGCGGGATCCGCGAATTCGTCCCGCCCTCCAATGGAGATCAGAACGATTGGGTTCTCGTCCTGGAAGACAAATCAAGGAACTATCCCGCTGAGTTGCCAGGGCAGTAGTGCTGGATTATGGCTGCGGAACAAGCGCCTCAACCACTTGCCAGGATTCGGCGGGGAAGAAGGCTATCGGAGGGAGGCCGGATGATTCGCCTCGCGACAAGGCGATATCTTGTTGATGCAACCTTGCTGTGGTACGTGATTACCCTGACTGGATCATGGCTTTCAGATCGGTGATTAGGGAGGATTCCACTATGCATCGACGCCGGTTCCTGGAGGGGATAGCCCTGGTGGGTGGCGCCACAGGCCTTTCGGGCCTGCTTCCCAAGTCGGGTCGCAGTAGTTGGACAGTCCCCACAGGTGAAGTCCCACCGACTCCAGCGAAGGGACCACTTCGGATTCTGTCTTCTAACCCGCGCTATTTTACTGATGGCTCGGGGAAGGCCATCTATCTTGCCGGCACACACAACTGGCATAATTTCCAGGACAACGGCCACCGTCTGTGGGAGGCTGGGGACCCGCCGCCGGTCTTTGATTACGATGCCTACCTGGATTTCCTGACGAGGCACCATCACAATTTCTTCCGCCTTTGGCGCTGGGAATCGCCGAAATGGACCGACGAGCATCCGGTATCGCTGACCAAGTATTGCCAGCCCCATCCCTGGGTGCGCAGCGGGCCGGGCCTGGCCGCGGACGGAAAACCCCGGGTCGATCTGACCAGGTTCAACCCGGAGTAGTTTGACCGGATGAGAGCGCGGGTGATCGCGGCCCGCGATCGAGGCATGTACGTCGCCGTCCAGCTCTTCGAAGGCTGGGAGCTGCAATTCACCGACGCCTGGCTGTGCCATCCCTTCAATCGCAAGAACAACATCCAGGAAGCCGACGCCGACGCGAGCGGGAACGGGAAGGGGACGGATTTCAACACCCTGCAGGTCACCGCTATGGGGAAGAAAGTCCTGGCACTGCAGGAAGCCTATCTGCGCAAGGTCATCGACACGGTGAGCGACCTCGACAACGTTCTCTATGAAGTGTGCAACGAGGCCGGGGGCGACTCGACCGACTGGCAATATTATGTAATCAGGTATGTCAAAGATTACGAATCCACGAAGCCAAAACAACATCCCGTGGGCATAACCGTGCAGTACAGCCGGGGCAACAACGCCGTGGTTTTCAACAGCCCCGCGGACTGGGTCTCGCCCAACCCGGGAGACGCGCACGAAAACTATCGCGAAGATCCCTCGGGAGAATACCGGGGCAAAGTCATCGTCAACGATACCGACCATCTCTGCGGCCACACCTGCGGCGACGCCGCCTGGGTCTGGAAAAGTTTTTGCCGCGGCCTGAATGTGCTCTTCATGGAAGACTTTCTCCCTTCCCCAACCTGGCAGGATTCCGCCCGCGAAGGTATGGGACAGACGCGCCAGTTTTCTGAGAGGATCGACCTGGCGGCCATGACGCCGCACGACGAGTTATCGGGAACCCGCTACTGCCTGGCGAATCCCGGAAAGGAGTACCTGGTTTTTCAGCCGGGGAACCATGGCGAGTTCTCCGTCAACTTGGCGGACGCCGGCGCGGAATTTACGGCCGAGTGGTTCAACGTCACGAAAGGGGTCGCGGTGCCGGCGAAGTCCGTCCGCGGCGGAGGAAGCACCATCTTCTATACGCCCCTTGCAGGACCGGCCGCGCTCTATTTGAAATCGGTCGGCTGAGCCCTTTCCAGTGCAGCCCTCCGGTGGGCATCTCGAAGAGGAACCTTTCCGATGACCAAATTCCTTCTTGCCACACTCCTGTTTGTTGTTCCCGCCGGCGCGGGCGCGCAAACCGTACCGCTCTGGGGGAAATTTGAAAAAACGTTCGTGGTGCAGAGCGACGCGGCCCCGGAGACCGAATTCAGCGTCGAATTCCGCTCCCCGTCTGGGAAGCCCCATGGTGTTTTGGGCTTTTGGGACGGCGGGAAAACGTGGCGTGTGCGCTTCATGCCGGACGAGCCTGGAACGTGGACCTATCAAAGTCGCTCCCGACCAGCGCTGGTTGGTTTGGATGGGCAGACAGGGGAATTCGCGTGCCGGCGTGGGGAGGGCAGAGGCCCCTTTGTCCAACACGGCGCTGTGCGCGTCGCGGGCAACGGTTGCTATCTTGAGCACGCCGATGGAACGCCTTTCTTCTGGTTAGGAGACACCGTCTGGTATGGCGCGATCTTAAGTCACAAGGACGATTGGAACACCTATCTGGATGACCGCCTGGCAAAGAAGTTCACGGTGGTGCATTTCAATGTTGTCGCGCCCCGCAATGGCGTCGCCGCGGATGAAAACGGCGAGATTTCCTTCACGAGTATGGACCCCATCCGCCTGAACCCCCGGTTTTACCAGCGGCTGGACGAGCGTGTGGACGCGGTGACAGCACACGGGCTGCTGGCGGCGATCGTCCTCACCTGGGGGCTGAGGCCGGTGGATTCATGAAACTACCTTCCGGAGAAGGAGGTGGTCCGCCTTATTCGCTACTTAGAGGCCCGATACGGTGCGAACCATGTCGTGTGGATCCTGACGGGAGACGCTGACTATGTGGGCGCCAAGGGCGCGCGTTGGAAGCGTATCGGGCGAGCAGCGTTTGGAGGCCGGTCGCATGCCCCTGTCACTTCACACCCAGGCGGCATGCTGTGGCCGTGGGACAGCTTTCGGGAAGAGAAGTGGTTGGACTTCCTGATCTATCAGAGTGGGCACGGGGACGACGCGCCTACGCTTCGCTGGCTGCATTCCGGTCCCGTCACAGAGGACTGGCGTGAGCCCCCGCCGCGTCCGTTCATCAATCTGGAGCCGCCCTATGAAGGCCATTTGGGTTATCAGTCCCGCATCCCTCACTCCGCGTATGTCACGCGCCGGG
>JALHUF010000360.1 GCA_022866195.1 Terriglobia bacterium | reverse complement strand
GTGATGCCGCGTTCCCGCTCCAGGTCCATGGAGTCGAGGACTTGCTCGGTCATTTCGCGCTGGGGGAGAGCGCCGGTCAGTTCGAGCAGTCGGTCGGCGAGCGTAGATTTCCCGTGGTCGATGTGGGCCACAATGGCGAAGTTGCGAATATAGCGAGCGTCGGTCATGCGAATTTCAAATCGCCAGTTCCGGGCGGGAGACCAGCCAGGGGAAGAGATGCTCTGCGGGCAGTGCGGCAGGGCCAAGCCCTTGTCAAGCGAGGGGCTTCTCCAAACCCTTTGAAAATCTAGCAAAAGGGAGCTATGCTGTCAATTTCGCAGACGCTTGACATCCCGGAGAGAGGCGCGGTTTAGCCTTCTCGTTGCCATGCCAGACATCGAAAAACTCTTTGCGAAAGCCGAGAAATACCTGCAAAAGCAGAAATTCGAGGCCGCCCTCGAAACCTTCCAGGAAATCTATAAGTACCAGCCCAACGATGAAGAAGTGCTGCTGAACCTCGGCGATCTCTGCTTGAAGCTGAACCGCGTGTCCGAGGGCGTGCGCTACCAGTCGCAACTGGTGGATCAGTACGTCAAGCGCAATGATCTCACCAAGGCGGTGGCCGCCTGTCGGAAGATCCTGAAGGCGTCGCCCAAGGATGTGAGCACGCTGATAAAGCTGGGCGGGTTTTTGGAGAAAGCGAACAAAGGCAACGAAGCGTTGGAAGTCTATCGCGAAGCCCTGGAACTGCACCGCGTCGCGGGTGCCGGCGCCCAGGTGGTGGACTGCTTGCAGCGCATCGTCAAGCTGGATCCCTCGAACCTCGAGGCCCTTGTCCAACTGGCGGAGCAGGCGGTGCGCGCTCGTCAGCCCAAGGTAGCCACGGGCGCGCTTTTGCAGGCGGCGCAGCTGGCCCGCAAGGCCGGGCAGGACGAGCGCTGGGCGGAGCTTGTCGAGCGGGCGCACGAGCTGGAGCCCGCCGATGAAGCTGCCTCCATTGCGGCGGCGGAACTCTTCTTGAAGCGGGAGCGAGGCGCAGAGGTGGTGGCGCTGCTCGAGCCCATATTTGGAGCGAAACCCGACGACCTCATGGTACTGGAGCTTGTCACGCGGGCCTATGTGCAAACGGCGGACTACACGAAAGCTCAGCCCCTCTGCTGGAGACTCTATCAGGCGCGCCCCGAAACCCTCGATGTCCTGTTGAAGCTCGTGGAAGGACTTCTCCAGGGTGGGAAGTCAGATCAGGCGCTGAAGCTGCTCGGGCAGCTCAAGACCCGGCTTTTCCAAGAAGGTAAACGAAATGAGTTCTTAAGGATTGCGGAGACGATCTTCCAGGCAGACGAAAATAACCTCGGCGTGCTGGAGATGCTCACCAGCCTTTACAATGAATTGAACAAGGAAGATGGCCTACGGCGCTCCCTCTCACGAGTCTTCGGCCTGTACCTCGCCGGCGAGCAGTACGATCAGGCGGCAGACACGCTGGAGCGAATTATCGACGTCGACCCCTACGGCGCCGGCCATTACGATCGTCTGCTGACCCTGGAAGGGCACATCGACAAAATCTGGTACGACAATATCGCCTCCCGCGTGCAGCCGCCCTCCACAGCAGGACGCGCCGCAGCCGCGGTTGGCGGAGCGGGGCCGTCGGCAGGCCCGGCGAAAGGTGAGGCCTTGGATGATCTCATCATCGAAGGCGAGATGTACCATCAGTACCAACTCGAGTCGAAGCTGAGGGAGACCCTGGCAACGATTAATCGCCTTTATCCAGGAGCGGAGGAGAAGAATACGCGCCTGCGCGAGCTGTACAGTGCCACCGGGTTTATTCCCACTGGGGGGCCAGTCTCCCCCGCGCCGGCCGTGGCGCCAGGGCCGGCCCCCAGCGTGAGGGAAGCGCCGCGCCCTTCCGCCGTCCCCTCGCAACAGTCCCTGGAGGATCTCAAGCGGATTTCCGAGATTACGGCCCGCATCTATCGCGAATCGACTCCCGAGGGAGTGATGCGGGTGACGGTCAACGAGCTCGGCCGAGCGCTGAATGCTAGCCGTTGCTGGGGAGGCTTGGGGGCTGCCGACCGCCCCCCGGCATTGACGGTGGAGTATTGCTTGCCCGCTGCGCAGTCGTCAGATGTGGCCGCCGCATTAAGTCTGTACATGGCGCGGATGCATCAGGCCGCCACTAAACCGGACGGCTGGATGATGGAGGACGTGACACAATTCCCTGTGCTGGCTTCCATCATGCCCCACCTGCAGAAGCTTAGGATCCAGTCCCTGTTGGCGCTGCCTTTGATGGATAGGGACCAGGCCGTGGGCCTGCTCCTGGTGGAGCAGTGCGAGGGGCGCCGTGCTTGGGCACCCAGCGAAGGGATTCTGCTGCAAGCTATCGCGACCCAGGTGGCCATTGCGGTGAACAACAGCAAATTGCGACGGCTGGTGCGCTCCGTCGCCGGGTCCGACCAGACCACGGGCCTACTGCCGCGCAGCGCTTATTTGGATTGCCTCCTCTCGGAGGCCTCGCGGGCGAAGGAGGCGTCGCAGCCCCTATCTTTGTGTCTTCTGGAGCCCGAAAACGCCACGGGGCTCATCAAGACGCTGGGGGACGCGGGCATGCAGCGGTACCTGCTGCAAGTGGCGAAAGCCCTGCAGGGAAACCTCCGGCAGAACGACATCGCCATTCGGTACAACCCGTGCGCCATCGCCGTGGTTTTTCCGGATACCGCGCTGGCCCAGGGGGGCCTGGCCGTGGAAAAGTTGCGGCGCATTCTTTCCCAGGTGAAAGTGGATGGGGCGGCACCGCCAAGTTACTGCTGCGCCGTTTGCGAAGTTCCGCTGGGGCTGCAGTCTGACATTGTGGACAGCGTTACGGAGGTCATCAACCGTCTGGAGGCGGCACTGGAGCGAGCGCGCCAAGAAGGCGGCAAGCGAGTCCTGCTGTCGAAGTTCGAAGGTTGACCGCGCCACAGGCAGCCAGCAGCCCGCGGCTTCCGGCGGGGCAGAAAACAGGAGCAGGTTATTCCTGCTATGGGCAGGCCAGGATAGGCGGGCTGGACAGCCTGCCGTGACCGGAGTTCCCCCTCATCATGCCTCGATCCTGAACAAAGGAGTTGAACGATGGAGATTCACAAGGTAGGTGTGGTGGGTTGTGGTCTGATGGGTTCAGGGATTTCGCAGGCGGCTGCCGTGGCGGGCTTCCCTACGGTGGTCCGGGAACTTTCCCAGGAACTGCTGGATAGGGGGCTGGCTTCCATTGCTCGATCGCTGGCCAAGTTTGTAGAGAAGGGTGAGCTGACGGCTGTCGAGAAAGCGCAGGCCCTCGGCCGCTTGCAGCCGACCTTAGCGCTGGAAGACTTCGCCGATTGCGACCTGGTGGTAGAGGCAATTGTCGAGAATCTCGACCGCAAGAAGGAGCTATTCGCCGAGCTGGACCGGATTGTAAAGCCGGAGGCTATTCTGGCCAGCAACACGTCCTCTATCTCGATCACCGAATTGATGACCGCCACGCGCCGCCCGACACGATTCCTGGGGCTGCACTTCTTCAATCCTGTGCCCTTGATGAAGCTGGCGGAAGTGGTCAGGACGGTGGCCACGGAACCGGAGGTAGTCCAACTGGGTCTCGATTTTGCGCGCCGCTTGGGGAAGACGCCCGTCTTAACTACCGATCGGGCGGGATTCATCGTCAACCGGCTCCTTATCCCTTACCTAGTGGATGCCGTGCGCGCTCTCCAAGAAGGTGTGGGAACGATCGAGGATATTGACCAGGGAATGAAGCTCGGCTGCAACCATCCCATGGGTCCCTTCGCGCTGATGGATTTGGTGGGCGTCGACACCACTTGCTACATTACGGAAATCCTGTTCAACGAATTTCGAGAAAGCCGATTTGCCCCGCCCCCGCTGTTGAAGCGGATGGTACTGGCGGGAATGTGCGGGCGCAAATCCGGCAAAGGCTTTTACGACTACGCCGATCCGAAGAACCCGAAAGTGAACAAACTGCTCCAATGACCGGCAAGCCTGAGGGCACCCGCGGAAGAGGGCGGCGTGCCGAGGCTTGCGCCCAGGCGCGGACTTCTGAACGTGGGAGCTTCTCATGGCCTACGAAACGTTGCTCTACAAGAAACGCGAAGGCATCGGCTACCTTACGGTCAATCGCCCTGACAAACTGAATGCGCTCAACCGCCAGGTGATGGACGAACTGCACGACTGCTTCCAGGCTATGCAAAACGATGCTGAGGTGAGAGTGGTGATCCTGACCGGGGCGGGGGAGAAAGCCTTCGTGGCCGGGGCCGACGTTGGTGAACTTGCCGCCCTGACGCCTTTGGAGGGCCAGGAACTCTCGCGGCGTGGCCATCAGGTTCTGGATCTTCTTGAGGATCTGGGGAAGCCTGTCATTGCGGCCGTTAATGGCTACGCTCTGGGCGGTGGCTGTGAACTGGCCCTGGCCTGCACCTTGCGCATCGCGGCGGAGAACGCGCGCTTTGGCCAGCCTGAAGTCAAGCTGGGGATTATTCCGGGATACGCGGGAACGCAGCGTCTGCCCTGGCTGGTGGGGAAGGGACGCGCGCTGGAGATGATCCTGAGCGGTGAGCCGGTGAACGCCCAGGAGGCGTACCGCATCGGCTTGGTGAATCAGGTCGTGCCGGCAGCGGAGTTGATGTCGGCGGCGGAGGCCTGGGCGCGAAAGATCCTGGCCAACGCGCCGCTGGCCATCAAGTTTGCCCTGGAGGCAGTCAATCAGGGCCTGAACATGACCCGGGAACAAGGCCAGGCGTTGGAAGCGGCCCTGTTCGCGCTTTGCTGCACCACCACCGACATGAAAGAAGGCACGCGCGCCTTTCTGGAGAAGCGGCCGGCCAAATTCGTGGGGAAGTAGCTATTCGGGCTGCGCTTAGAGGCTCGGCGCTTCATTTTTCACTTTTGATTTTTGAGTTTTGCCTTTTGATTTGCCATTCGGAACTGGTATGGGTTCTCTCCGCAAAGTCCGCGAGTTGGCGCTACAGATGCTCTTCCAGTGGGACCTGGGAGGACACTCCCCGGAGCACGTCGTTTCCAGCTTCCTGCAGGCGCAGAAGATTGATGCGGACGTGGAGCGCTTTGCGCGCGCCCTCTTTGAAGGTACGGTCGCGGAGGTGGAGGTCCTTGATCGCCGGGTGCGCGAGCACGCGGAGCACTGGCGCCTGGAACGCATGGCCGCCGTAGACCGCAATCTGCTGCGCCTGGCGCTTTACGAATTGCTTCACTGCCCCGACACTCCTGCCGCCGTGGTCATCAACGAAGCTCTGGAAATTGCCCGCCGCTATTCCGGTAAAGACTCTGTAGAATTCATTAATGGTGTTCTCGACGCCATCCGCAAAGCCCTGCCGGCGGCGAACGCCTCCCCTTAGGCGAATGTCTTCACCGCTGCCCTGGGAACTGCTGGGCGAAAGCAACGCGCTTCTCAGTGGAGGGGTGGCTGTGAAAGATAAACTCAATCCAAGGAGGCGGATGGCGCTCCGCCATATTCAGTTCGGCAAGCTTCTCCATGCCGGAGACGAAGGCGGATGGGTCCGGGATGGCACGGAGCGCGTAGGCGTCCGCCTGGCGTTCCATGGAGCGCGAGTGGGCGTTGACGATAGGCAATAGAACCAATGAGAGCGCGGTGCCTACAAGCACCAGCAAAGGCAGGTTGGCAAAATCCCTTAGCCCCGCGAACCCAAAGTGAGCGCTGAAGTGAAGCAGGACCATATTGACAAGATAGAATCCGAGAAACGTTGCGGCGGCCTGCACGGCCAGGCCGTGGAGAATGTGGCCGTGGACGTGGTGGCCCAGTTCGTGGGCCAGGACGGCCTCTACCTCGTCGTCCGTGAGTGTTTCGAGCAGCGTATCGGCCAGGATAATCCGGCGCGTATTACCCAGGCCCACTAAGGCGGCGTTGGCCTTCTTACTCTTTTCGCTCAGCTTCCACTCGAATACACCCTGCACGCGCCTCCCGGCGCGGCGCGAAAGGGCCAGCAATCTTTCCGTGAGCGAAGGGTTCTCCAGAGGCCTGAACTTGAAGAAGAGCGGAAAGATAAGAATCGGCGCCAGATTGGTCAGCAGGACGAAGAAGGCAACGAAGAGCGTGGCGGAAATGATCCACCAGTGTGCGGGCCAGCGGTGGATCGTCCCGTAGAGACACTCCAGCCCTATCGCCGCCAGCAGGCCTCCAAGGAGTAAACCCTTGAGCTGATCCTTAAGCCATCCACCTATCGCAAGGTTCGAGAGCCCGTAGCGGTGCTCCAGCCAGAATCCGCGGGCATAATCGAGCGGCATTCCGACCGCTTTCGTGATGACCCCGAAGCAGACTAGGTAAATCAGCAGCGCAAGGGCAGGACGCGCACTCCAACTTTGCGCCAGATGGCGCAGGCTGATTGTCCAGCCGGTGAAAAGCAGCGCGCTCAGCAGCGCGAGGTCAAGCAGGAAACCAGCGACACTCAAAAAGCGGCGCGCGTGGTGGTAGCGTTTGACCTGGGGTGCATCCTGCATGAGCTTCGGAGACAGGGACAGGCTGCCTGGCGCGGCGACCTCGGTGGTTACGCTGGCTTTCGGGCGAAGGCCGCCATTTCGTCGAGCATGGCCTTTACCTGCGCGCGCGTGGGGGCTTCAGCGTAAAGGCGGAGGAGGTTTTCGGTCCCGGACGCCCGAGCCAGTAGCCAGGCGGAATCCCCGAACCGCATCTTCGCTCCGTCCAGGTCGTCAATAGCGGTGACCTTCAGACCCGCCACGCGTCTTACCTTTCCTTTGGCCACTTGCTGGACAACGCGCTGGGCGACTCTAAGCTCCAGTTCCAGATCCACCCGGTCGTATTCGTGGGGGCCAAACTCCTCGCTGAGTTGCCGCACCAACTCGCCGAGCGTGCAGCCCTTGTCGGCCATCACCTCCGCCAGCAGCAGAGAATTCAGGATGCCATCGCGTTCCGGCAGGTGGCCCTTGATGCCGATGCCGCCGCTCTCCTCGCCGCCGATCAGGACGTCGTGCGTCAGCATCAACTCGCAAATGTACTTGAAGCCGATGGGGGTAATGTGCAGGGGCAGGCCGTGCTTGCGGGCCAGCTTGTCAATCATTTGGGTAGTGGAGAACGTCTTCACCACCTCGCCGCGCATTCCCAGGTCTTCGGCCAGATGTCTGAGGAGGATGGAGAAGATCTTGTGCGAGTCAACGAAGCTGCCTGCGCGGTCGATGGCGCCCACCCGGTCCGCGTCGCCATCGGTGGCCAGCCCGGCATCGTAGGCGTTCTCCACCACGACGTGGCGCAGCTCGGATACGTGCGGCTCGATGGGCTCGGGGTTCAGGCCGGGGAAAAGAGGATTGAGTTCGCCATGGATCTCGCGGTAAGGAATCTCCGCTTCGTCAAAGAGCCGGGCGAGGCAGCCACGCGCCGTCCCGTAGAGCGGGTCTATCACGAAGCGCCGGCCGGAGGCCTTGATTCGGTCGAGATGCACTAGGCTCTTCAGCCGTTCGAGATAGGGACTGATAAGGTCGGCCATCTCGATCGCCGCCGCCTTGGCTTTCTGTCTCCGCCCTCGCCGGCGGTCAAGCTTCCGCAGGTGGATTTCGATGCGGCGCATGATCCCTGGCGCCGCGGAACCGCCGTAAGGCGCCTTGAACTTGACGCCATTCCAGCGGTAAGGATTATGGCTGGCCGTAATGACGATGGCCCCGGACATGCGGCGCGCCACCACGGCATAGCTGATGGCGGGCGTGGGCGTGGGCTGGTCGGCTAGAAGCACGGGAATGCCTGCCGCCGCGACCACCTCCGCGGCCAGGCGCGCGCAGTCGGCGGAAAGGAACCGCGTGTCATAGCCGACGATGAGGCCGTCAGCCGGCGCGCTTTCCTTGCGCACATACTCCGCGATGGCCGCCGCCACGCGGCGCACGTTGGCAAAGGTGAAGTCATCGCCGATGACGGCGCGCCACCCATCCGTGCCGAACTTGATTTGGTCCACCATGAAGCCTTGACGTCGGGGCGCAGCGAGCAGCGCCCTCACAGCAGGTGTACGATTCCCTGTCGCTCCAGCTCCTGAACTGCCTTGCCCACGTCCTGAGAACGATCGCGCGCGGCAACCAGCAGCGCGTCGTCCGTTTCGACGATCACCAGGTCGCGCACTCCCACCGTCACGACAAACTTGCGGGGTGACACCACCATGTTTCCCTGGGAATCGAGGCACAGGCTTCTGCGGGGACGAACATTGCTCTCCCCATCCTTCCGCTGTAGCTCGTAGACCACAGCCCAGCTTCCCACGTCGCTCCATCCGATATCCGCGGCGACCACAAAAACGTTGGAGATCTTCTCCATCAGGGCGTAATCGATGGAGATCTTTTCGAGCCGCGGGAACACCCGTCGCAGAGTGGCCCGGGCGCGTACCCCGCCGCCGCGGGCGATCTGTGCCAGGCTGCGCGCCATGACGGGTTGCCGGCGCGCCAGGTTGTCAAGGAGCGTTGATGCCCGCCAGATGAACATCCCGCCATTCCAGAGATAGCGTCGCGAGGCCAGGTAGCGCCGCGCGGTCGCCGCCGGAGGCTTCTCCGTGAATTTCTCGGCCCGATAGATTTCCTGCCCAGCCGCGTGACCCACCGGCGGCCCCTTCCGGATGTATCCATAGCCCGTATCGGGGCGCGTGGGCTTCAAGCCGATGGTGACCGAGCGGCCTTCGGTTGCGGCCCAGCGGCAAGCCGCGCGCAGCACCTGCCGGAATTTCGCGGGCTTGCGGATGATGTGGTCGGAGGGCAGCACCCCCATCAGCGCGTCGGGGTCGCGGCGGAGGATCTCGTGCGCGGCCAGGCCGATGCTCGGCGCCGTGTTACGCGCCGCGGGTTCAGCCACAATCTGGTCCTTCGGAATGCCCGGAAGGCAACGGCTGATTTCACCACGCAGAAGCTCGTTGGTGAACACGTAAGTGCGTTCGGCAGGGATGACACTGCGGATGCGGCTTGCTGTCTGTTCGAGGAGCGTGCCCCCGCCCAACAGATCCAGCAACTGCTTGGGGTGCCTGCGCCGGCTGAGCGGCCAGAAGCGTGTTCCGCTCCCGCCCGCCAGAATTACGGCGTAGGCGTGCTCGAAATCGGCATCCGCGCGCATAGGAGCACTAATCGAAAACGATCTGGTTGATTTTCGCGGCGCGCACCCCGCGCTTTTTCAGGGGCCCTCGGAAATCCTTTTCGAGGTCCGGAACATAGAACTTCAGCAGGCGCGTCGTCTCGCGTGGCACCAGCCGATATTGGCCGGTGGCGGGAGGAATCAGCCACGTGTCTCCCGCCCTGTATCCCAGCCAGCCCGCTGCGCTCTCCACGCGTCCTTCGCCTTCCAGCAGGGACAGCACCTCGACGCGTTCCCGCTTGCCTGCAAACGACGCCCGCTTCCGCACGGTCAGCTCTTCCAGGGCGAAGAACCGGCAGGCCAGGACGTACCGCCGCTTCCCGTAAGCTTCCTGGAATTCCAGGCACGGTAAATCTCGGTGCGCCGGTAAATCGGCCCGCGTGACGGCCAGGCCCTTTTTCAGATGCAGGGGGCGCGCGGCGCCGTCCAGACCGAGCCGGCCGAAATCGTCGAGCCGATAGGTGAGGTCCGAGTTTTCCTCGACCTCAAAAAGAACCAGCCCCGGCCCCAGGGCATGTACCGTTCCTGGCGGGACGAAAATTGCTTCGCCCGCTTTGGGGCGGAAACGATTCAGAAGTTCCCGGGACGTTCCCTTTTCGAACGCTGCTTTCAGCGCGTCCTTCGTCACTCCCGGCCTGGCGCCGAGCAGGATTTCCGCCGCGCGCCCCGCCTGCACGATATACCACATTTCGCACTTGCCGCGGTTGCCGGGATCGTAGGCGCGCGCCTGGTCGTCATCGGGATGGACCTGCACGGAGAGCCAGTCGCCAGTGTAAATGTACTTCGCCAGGATGGGAAAGCGGCTGTCGCTCCACTCTTTGCCGTGCAGCTCGGGCCCAAACTGCTTGGCAGCTTCGCCCAACGTTACGCCTGCCATTGGCGGGTTGAGAAATTGGGCAGCGTCGTCGGTGATCCACACCTCGCCGATGAGACGGTCCTTGGCCCTGGGGGCTTTTGCCGCGTCATTCTGGGAATCAGCTTGGGCGGTCGGGAATTGGGGGCGCGGGAAAATCGGGCTGAGGTCCACGCGCCCCCAGATTTTTGGTTTGAAGACCGGGGAAAGCTGCAGCGGGCTGTCGAGTTTCGGCATGGGCCGTTCAGAGCTTGGCGAGGAAATCCTTCAGCCGGCGCAGGCCCTCGTCGATCTGCTCCTGGGAGGCAGCATACGAAATTCGCACGTGCTCCTCGGTTCCGAAGGCGGGGCCGGGGACCAGAGCGACGTGCACCTCATCCAGAAGCTTCTCCGCCAGCGCGGTGGCATCTGCGACGCCGTTCTTCTTCAAGTACGCGCTGACGTTGGGATAGACGTAGAAGGCGCCCTCGGGCATGGCGCACTTGATCCCGGGGATAGCGCGTAGCCCGGCCACGATTTTGCCGCGGCGGCGCTCAAATTCTGCCAGCATCATCCCGACAGAGTCCTGCGGCCCCCGCAGGGCCTGCACCGCGGCTTTTTGCGCGATCGACGTTGGGTTGGAGGTCGAGTGGCTCGGGAGCTTCAGCATGTTCCCCATCAGCTTCGCGGAGCCCAACGCAAATCCCACGCGCCAGCCGGTCATGGCGTAGGTCTTGGAGAACGAACCCACCACGAGGAGGTTTTCGCGGTTCTTGGAGCTCCCGAGCGAGAAGGGTTTGCGGCCGTCGTAGAGGAAATGGCAGTAGCATTCATCGGACATCAACACCAGGTTGTGCCGAACGGCCAGCGCCAGCAACTTCTCCATCTCCGCGGGCGGAATCACAGCGCCGGAGGGGTTGTTGGGTGAGTTGACGATGACCATCCTGGTCTTCGGTGTGACCAGCTTCTCCACCGCCTCGGCGCGCACCGCAAAGTTCTCGCTCTCCTGGGTCTGGAGAAAGACGGCCTTGCCGCCGGCGTAGTTGACGATGTCCAGGAAGGAGACCCAGTAGGGAACCGGCAGGATGACTTCGTCGCCGTGGTTGATGGTGGCGAGGACGGCCTCAAAAATGGCCTGCTTGCCCCCCACGGTGACCAGACATTCCTCGACTGTGTAGTTGGACCCGAAATCCTGGGCGTGGCGCTCCACGATCGCTTGCTTCAGCTCCCGCGTTCCGCCCGTGGGCGTGTACTTGGTGAAGTTCTGGTTCAAGGCCTCCACGGCGGCCTGCTTGATGTTGTCCGGAGTGGGGAAGTCAGGTTCGCCCGCCCCGAAATCCACCACGCTGACGCCGCTGGCTTTCAGTTTGTCCGCCTTGGCGACCACCGCCATGGTGGACGATACGCTGATACGGGAAATGCGTTCTGAAAATTGCATATGATTTAACCTCGCGGATTATTTTGGAAAAACCTTCTGCCGGAGCCTTTCTTCGACCACGGGAGGGACCAGACCTTTCACCGGTCCCCCGTGCTGGAAGATCTCTTTGACCAGCCGCGAACTGATGTGGCTGTACGCCTCGGCGGGCGTCAGGAAAACCGTCTCGATGTTGGGCTGGAGCTCGCGGTTCATCAAGGCCATCTGGAGTTCATATTCGTAATCTGAGAACGCGCGGATACCGCGCAAGATAACCCGCGCCTTCTTGCGCACCGCGTAGTCCACCAGCAGACCGCTGAAGGTGTCGACGGAGACATTGGGCATCCCCGCCGTAACCTCCCGCAGCATTTCCACGCGTTCCTCAATGGAGAACAGCGGCGCCTTGTCCAGGTTCGTCAGGACGCCCACAACGAGCTGATCGAAGATCTGGCTCCCCCGCTCGATCAGGTCGACATGGCCGCGGGTGAGAGGATCAAACGAGCCGGGATAGATGGCAAGTATTTCAGTCATGAGCTGAAGGCAGCAAAACTTCGCCGGAGACTAGAATTCGAAGCAGTATTCTAGCGTTCGGCTCTGGCTGTTGTAAACCGGATTCTCCAGGCAAGGGAGAAGACGTCGCCGCGCCTTGGCTGGTCAGCAGGACTCGTCCGCTCTCATCTCCGGGGAATTGGTCTGCGGGCTGCACCGTTCGACGGGTGAGGCGGGCGGACACGCCTAGGGCGGCGCATTAGAGGGACCGGCCAGCGCGCCCATACAGCTTGAGCCGCTGCCAGCGGTGCAGCCGAAACAGTGCGCGCCGGTGCGAATCTCGCGCCGGGCCAG
>JALHUF010000359.1 GCA_022866195.1 Terriglobia bacterium | reverse complement strand
GGATTACATTGTTCCGGTCGCGGTACGGGTCAATCGACCTGACCGTGAAGGGCTTTTGCACGCGCAGGCGGATAATCTCGCGAATGGCGTCCTCGGGTTTCTGCGGCGCCAGCGACTCGACTAACCGTGCATCCACCAGGTAGCTCCAGCCGTCCTTGCCATGACCAACCTCCACGACGCCCTGTTTGTGCCGAAGGTCGGTTAGCTGGAGCGCCGGACGGTCCTCGAACCAGAATCGCGGGCTCAGGAAAATGAAGGCCAGAATGGCCAGCACGATCAGATCGTATTGCCAGGTGCCGCGCTCGTAAACCCAGAAGACCGAACGGACCAGAGCCAACTTGATTTTTCCCCACGCGCGGCGGAGGGGTCTGGCTCCCGCGGGTGCTTCTGATTGCGGAATGGTCCGGTCTCGCGGTTCGGTGCTTTCGGCCATCGTCTTACGTCTGGAGAAAATAGCGGGAAACGCGGCAAGAATCAATCAGAAACAATGCGGCCGTCCCGCATGCGCACTACGCGGTCGGCCACCGCCGCGGCTTCTGGGTTGTGCGTAATCATCAGGATGGTCTGGCGGAAGGAGCGGTTCAGGGCCCGGATCATGTTCAGGACGACCTGGGAATTCTCGGTGTCCAGGTTTCCCGTGGGCTCGTCCGCCAGCAAGATCTTGGGCTCGCAGATGACGGCGCGGGCGATGGCCACTCGCTGTTGCTCGCCGCCCGACAGCGCATAAGGCTTGTACTCCAACTTCTCGCGGATTCCCAGCATGTCCACGACCGCATCAAAGCGGTGAGGATTGTATCCGTTGCCTTGAATGTGCTGCGCAATGTTGATGTTCTGACGAGCCGTCAAGGTGGGCAGCAGGTTGAAACGCTGAAAGACGAAGCCGATCTTGTGGCGGCGAAAGCGCGTGCGGTCGGAGTCCGTCATGGTGGAGAAGTCGTTTCCATCCACGAACACGCTGCCTGAGGTCGGGCTGGTCAGGCCACCCAGGACGTGCAACAACGTGGACTTGCCGCAACCTGACGGTCCGACTACGGCGAGGAATTCGCCCTCTTGGGCCACCAAGTCCACCCCACGCAGCGCGGGCACCTCCACTTTGCCCACGCGAAAAATCTTCTTCAGATCTTGAGTGGCAATAATCGGTTCCATGAAAACAGCCTTCAGCTATCAGCCGTCAGCTTTCCGTTGCTGCTTCTGGCTTCTGACTCCGCCGTTTATTCATACGCCAAAGCGTCGACCGGGTCAAGCTGGGCGGCGCGTAACGCCGGATAGAACGCGCCAATCAGACTGCCCACGATCGCCAGCAGCCCTGCCCAAAGCGCCCACTCAATCGTGAGATCTACCGACAGCGTGGGGAAGGCCGCCAGGATGACCTTGCGTCCAATCACCGTAACGCCGTAGCCAGCCACGATTCCCACCACGGACAGAAGGCTGGCCTCCCGCAGGATAGCCTCAATGATATATGTTTTTGAGGCCCCCAACGACTTCAAAATCCCTATCTCCCGGGTGCGCTCCGTGATGGTGGTGTACATGGAGAGGAAAATCACCAGAAACCCTATGCCTACTGCCACGGCGATCATGACGGTGATGAAGGCGTTCAAGGCCGGCATATTGTTCGAGGTCATCAAGGACATATATTCCTTGACGGAGAGAACCTGGTACCTCGGCAGCAGGCGGTGGATGGAGTTGACTACCTGTTCCGTATAACCCGGATCGGAGCAGCGCACAAAGAAGATGGAAGCCTTGTCGTAGGCCCCCGAGAGGTCCTGGGCGGTCTTAATCTGTATGAAGAGACGCGCGCCCTTGCCATGCTCTACGATTCCCGCGACGCGAAAGTCGTGATTGAGGAAGTTCAGCGTCTGCCCGACCTTTACGTGGTTGGCCTTGGCGTACCAGTCGTCGACCAGGATGTCGTAAGGGTTGGTGAGGGGCCCTCCCGCGTGGTAGACAAACCCTCCGCTCACCCGGTCGAAGCTCGCCAGGTCAATGCCGTAGATGATGTTCAGGCCGCCGGTGGAATTGAACTGGAACAGGGCCGGCGCCACGGCGAGCACGCGAGGAATCTCCGCCAACCGGTCTCCGATTTTGACAGGCATGGGTGCCTGCGTGAGGCCGAAGAAGAACGACGCCCCGGGGGGCTGCACCAGGATATCGGCGCCCACGCCTT
Source organism: Terriglobia bacterium (assembly GCA_022866195.1). Taxonomy (GTDB): domain Bacteria; phylum Acidobacteriota; class Terriglobia; order UBA7540; family UBA7540; genus JALHUF01. The sequence goes on along the minus strand of JALHUF010000359.1, from coordinate 1,465 downwards.
CCACCCGCTTGGCGGAATCGTGCAGCAGGCCCGTGGTCAGCCCTACGACCAACATCACCATGCCGACTTCGATGGCCACGGCCAGGATGCTGACGCCCGTGCGGACGGGCCGGTGCAGGATATTGGCCATCACCATCCTATTGACCACGGGGAACCTCCGGCCCGCGCGCCGCACCCAGCTCCACCAGCTCGGCGCCCTCGGGCTTCTGCAATTCAAACTTCTCCCGGGCAATGGGTTGGTTGAAGGTTGCTTTCACCATGGTGATGGCTAAACGGTAGTCCTCGATGGGGCGGTCAATCTCGATGCGCGAGGGGTAACGGATCGCCTGGAAGTCCTGGTAGCTTGAATAATGGACATCTTCGAGGTAAGCACCCTGCGGCCCATAGATTTGCAGCCGGGCCACCTCCAGCGAGGAACGGTCGAACCACACCTTGCGCCTCAGCGCCAGCTCCCCGTCTTCGCGAGGTTCCAGGACCATCACCACATAATAGCGCCGCCAGCCCTCCTCCGCTTCCTCCAGCACGTACTTGTCACGGCTGGAATCCATACTCGGCACCAGCAGGGCTTCCAGGATATGCTGGGGGCGCAGATTCTCCAAGGAGTTCTTGGCCGGCCGGCGAAACTCGGTTTTCCCCACAATGAATTTCTGCTTGGGGGGGATGTAGAGCCGAAACTCCTGGCCGTCCGAGACCATATCGAAGATGTTGGTTCTCACCACCGGTGCTTGGCCGATCATGCGAATCAGCGCAGGCTTTTCCAGGAGGATGAACCCCCGGACGTCGCGATATTCCTTGATGACGCCGGAATAGACCGAGCCTGCCGTAGGCTCCAGGTCGACCGTGGCCACGAGCGTGCGGATGGCCTCGCTCTGCGCGTTGACCTTTGCGATGAGGTCGGCAACCGTGGCTTCGCGCGCGGGAGCAGGAATCTGCGAGGGAGGAACCCGCGTCGTCCGTCGGACCGCGCAACCTGGGACTGCCAGGAGAGCCACAACCAAGGCTAGGTCGCCCCACACCGGTTTCCGCCGCACAAAAAGGCTCGTTCGCAAGTCCTTAGTCCTCCAATCTAACAAACGGCCGGCAATGTGTCAATCTAGCCTCGGCCCATTTGCCCAACCGCTTGAAATCAAAGGCCTTGAAGCCGCGGTAAACCCTTTAGCCATTGTGTCTCACCCGCCTCTGGGATAAGATGCTCCGGGATTGCCATCCGCCATGAATCACCTCCACCCCAGTAACCCTTCTTCATCCTCCGGGACTGCGCTTGCTCCTGTAAGTTCTTGAAAGCAAAGGCAAGCGCAGCACTCTGTCGGCGCCTCGTACCACCCTGAGAGCAAACCAACTGCCAAAACGACCTGGGCTGATTTCAGTTTCCAGGTGAGCGTCGGGAGCCGTCTCAGACCTCACCTTGGGTCGCCACTAGGACTTGCGCGCGCCCGGGGCTAGGTGCTCGGGTAGTCGCAGGCTG
>JALHUF010000358.1 GCA_022866195.1 Terriglobia bacterium | reverse complement strand
CCTGCTGCGCGATCTGCTGGCTCATCCTTCCCCCGCCGTCCGGCAGCGGGCGCTGCGTTTGCTCAGCGATGCCGGCGACCGCAAGATCCAGCCGCAGGTGGAGACGATGTTAGCGGACGAATCCCTCGAGGTGCGCACCGAGGCGCTGCACTACCTGGTGGTGCACGCGCGGCTCGACCCGCTTAACGCGGAGGCTACCAAGACCGAGTTGCCAAGCTACGTGGTTCAGGGCGCAGTGGTGGCCTACTTGGCCCGCACCGGGGACCCGGGGGATTTCAGCGCCGCCCAGCTCATCCTCCAAGCTATGCTTTCGGCGCCCGGCCCCGACCCGGCGCGCGCGCGCCGCGACGCAGCACGCGTGCTCGGCTTGATTCCTCCTCCCTCCGAGCTCCATGCGGAGTTGTTCACTCTCTTGCGTGATGAAAATCCCGAAGTGGTGGAGCAGGCGCTCCTGAGCGCGGGCAAGATCCAGGGGCGCGAGTTCCTGCCGCAGGTGGTGGACAAGCTGGGGGAGCGGCGGCTGCGCGGGGCCGCCCGCGCTGCCTTGACGCAGTACGGCCAACGCGCCGTAGGCACGCTCCAGGACTATCTTAACGACGACACCGTCCCCATGTCCGTCCGCGGGGCGATTCCTGCCGTGCTGGCCGGCATCGCCACGCCTGGGGCCGCTGCGGCTCTGGGCAATAGCTTCATCCAGAGTGATCCGGCACTGCGCTTCGCGGTTCTCAAGGCGCTGAATAAACTGCGGAGCCGGGACCCAGCGCTCCTGCCCACCGGCATCGATTTCGCCGATATGCTCAATTCGGAGTTGATGGGCTACTACCGCTCGTTCCAGATCCTGGCGGCCTTTGACCCGGAGGCTTGGGCCTTGTTACGCCCACGGGGCACGGAATCGCTCCTCAGCCGGGCCTTGCGGGAGCGTATGGACTACGAATTTGAGCGCATCTTCCGCCTGCTGGCCTTGCTGTACCCACCGCGGGACGTTTACAACGCCTGCGTGGGTATAACCTCAGGCCGCCCGCAACTGCAAGCGAACGCGCTGGAAGTGCTGGAGCACCTCCTGCCGCCGGAGCTCTATCGGCGGCTGTCCTATGGGCTCGACCCGGAGATCTCGCTCGAGGAAAAACTGAGCTATGCTGAGCGTCTGTGCCGCGCCGGCGTGCGCTCGAGAAGCGAGGCCCTGCGCGTCCTGCTGCACTCCAAGGACCGCTGGCTGTGTGCCTGTGCCCTGTATACTGCGGGCGATGAGGGCCTGACGGAACTCAATGAAGACGTGCGGCGAGTGCCGCACGAGATTGACCCACTGCTGGATGAGACTTGGCGCTGGGCCAGCACGCGCTTAGCGGCTGGGTCTGACGCTTAGAGAAACGCCATGCTAACAACTCTTGAGAAAGTTGATCGCCTGCAAAGAGCCCCGCTCTTTCAGGGCATCCCCACCGAAAGCCTGGCCCGGGTGGCGGCCATCGCTCAGGAGGTGAGCTGGGACACACGCCAGTTCCTCTTCCTTGAGGATGATCCTCCCGACGCCATGTTCCTCTTGCTCGAGGGACAAGTCGAAATTCCCCGCAGCGGGCAGGAGGCCCACAAGGTAGGAACCAACTACGTTGTAGGTGCTTTGGCACTGCTGGCCGACGAACCCGAACCAGAATCGGCCATGGCCGACCAGCCCAGCCGGGCCCTGCGCATCGACCAGCAGGATTTCTACGAGGCCCTGGGGGAAGACTTCAACATCACCCGAGGTATCCTGCGCGCACTTGCCCACCTCGCGGCCGGGGGTGCGTAAACCCCACCCCCGCCGCGCCTCTAATTGAAGTCGCCAAAGACACCTACTTGGGTGTCTGGACGATGATCTCCGTAGCGACGAACTTATCTCCCTCGTACTTGCCGTGGCAAACCACGCGGTCGCCCTCTTTGAGCGTGCTGGAATCAGCCGCCCCGCCAGCCTTCTTGGTCCAGGCCGTCGCGCTGCTGTAGTGGATGATCTTCTCCATGCCACCTTTCTTGCGGACGGTGAGCGTCATGCCATCCTTATCCGTGCGCAGGATGCTGCCACTCCAACGCTCTAGCTTTGCGGCGGAAACTTTCTTCTCCTTTTCCCCGCCGGCGGGCTGGTCCTGCGCCACCAGTCCGATGGCCGCAAACACGGCAATCAGCAGAAGTACCAATATTCTCTTCATCGAATCCTCCCTAGGTTGAATCTTGAGTTGGCGCAAAATGGCCTTCCAGGACACCTCCCTGGCATATCTTGGTGGGGCACAGTATAGCCCCAGATGCCCACAGAGTAAAGCAGTGCACAAGACATTTTGCTGCCCCCGCCCCGCCGCTAGGGAAAGCCCGCCTGCTCGGGTCTAGCGCTCCGTCTCGCGCCTGAGAACAGTCGAGGAACCCGCAATCCTCTTGACCTTCACCTGGCGGTCTTCCTGGTCTCGGCCGCTGGGGGCGCGGCCCCGTCTCGGAGCACAAAAGCGCTTTCCCTCTCTTCCTTTTTCTGGCAGACTGAGCGCTTGCTGGACGGCTCTCATTCCAAGCTTCTCAAGGAGGTTCCAATTCCCATGGGAAAGAATTCACTTACCCGTCGTGATTTCATGCGCCTGGGTGCGGGCGCGGCGGCCTTGGGCGCTGCGGCGAAGGTCACAGTCCTGGAGCCCAGCACCCTTTGGGCTTCGCCCCGCCCAGTCCCGCCTTCGGACACGATTCGTTTTGGCATCATTGGCACGGGCGTTGAAGGGTGCTCATTGTTGCACTCGACCTTACCCATCTCGGGCGTGGAATGCGTGGCTGCTGCCGACCTGTACGACAGCCGGCACATCGCCGCCAAGGAGGCCTTGGGCGGAAAAGAGATTGAAACCACGCGTGACTACCGCCGCATCCTGGACCGCAAGGACATTGATGCCGTGATTGTCGCCACCCCGGACCACTGGCATCGCAAGGCGGTGATTGACGTGGTGGAGGCCGGCAAGGATATTTACTGTGAGAAGCCCATGTCGCACAGCGTCGAGGATGGCCTGGCCATGGTGGAGGCCATCCAGAAGAACAAGAAGATGTGCACGGTGGGCAGCCAGCGCGTCAGCAGCATCCTTTACCACAAGGCAAAAGAGATCTGGGATTCGGGCAAGCTGGGCATGGTGGATACCATCATGGCAGCGTGGGACCGCAACACGGACAGTGGCGCGTGGGTCTATCCCATTCCGCCCGACGCCAACGACAAGACGATCGACTGGAACACCTGGCTGGGCGAGGCGCCCAAGCGGCCCTACGATGTGGTACGCTTCTTCCGCTGGCGCTGCTACAAGGACTACGGTGCCGGGCTGGCGGGCGACCTGTTCGTCCACCTACTCTCCGGCATCCATCACATCACCGGCACGAATATGCCTCCGCAGCGGGCGCTCTCCACCGGCAACCTCTACCATTACAAGGATGGCCGCGAGTTTCCCGACCTCCTCTGGACCATGTATGACTACCCGAACTATCAGCTGGTGCTGCGCTGCAACCACAACAACAGCGAGGAGGGCGAATTCTTCGGGTTCTACGGGAAGAAGGGTACCATGACCATCCGCGGCTCGACGCTCACCTTCAAGCCGCAGGGACCCTATGAGACGCCTGAAGACTACTCCGTCTTCGGCTGGCCTGCCAAGTTGCGCAACGAGTACTACGCAAAGTGGTGGAAGGACCACCCCGCACCCGAGCCGGGCAAGTTCCAGGTGAAGGAGGATGAAGAGGTTTATACCCCGCCGCCGGGTTACAGCGACATGACTGACCACTTGGCGAACTTCTTCCACTCAGTGCGCACGCGCCAGCCCGTGGTGGAGAATGAGGTCTTCGGGCACCACACTGCCATCGGCTGCCACATGTCGAATCAGTCTTACTTTACCAAGACCGTAGCCGTTTGGGATCCGGGAACAAGGAAGATCAAGAGTTGACTTCGCACGGGACGGTCGCCTCGAGGGCAGAGAGTCCTGCCGGGGAGTGCGACCGTCCTCCTTCCTACGAATTCGCTTTCGCTCCTCTATCTTTGGTGGCAGACTGAAGCGTTCGCTCGCGATCATTTTCTATCACATTGCCTGAATCTCGAAGGAGGACATGTTTCTATGCCCAAGAATCAGTTGACTCGCCGGGAATTCATGCGCGTGGGTGCGGGCGCCGCCACTCTCGGCGTTGCAAGCCACGCTGCTTTTCTGACCCCCAGCTTTGCCGCTGCGGCCCCGCGGTCCGTGCCGCCCAGCGACCGGGTGCGCTTTGCGTCCATTGGGACGGGGGTGCGCGGCTGCGAGATCATGCGCGCGGCGCTCGCCTGTCCCGGGACGGAGATTGTGGCGGTCTCGGACCTCTACGACGGCCGGCTGACCGCCGGTCAGGAAAACGCGGGCAAGCAGCTCTTCACTACCAAGGATTACCGCGCCATCCTCGATCGCCAGGATGTGGACGCTGTCCTGGTGGCCACGCCCGACCACTGGCATCGTAAGCTGGTGGAAGACGCCTGCGCCGCCGGCAAGGACGTTTATTGCGAGAAGCCCATGGCGCACACGGTCGAAGACGGCTTTGCCATGGTGGAGGCCATGCAGAAGCACAAGCGTGTGGTCCAGGTGGGCAGCCAAGTCCGCAGTTCCGTCGTCTATGCCAAAGCCCGGGAGATTTACGACAGCGGCTTCCTGGGCCAAGTGACGGCGATTGAGGCCTGGATTGACCGCAACGACGCTAGCGGCGCCTGGATCTATCCCATCCCGCCCGACGCCTCGGAGAAGACGATTGACTGGAACACGTTCCTGGGCAGCGCGCCCAAGCGGCCGTTTGATGCCAAGCGCTTCTTCCGCTGGCGCTGCTACCAGGACTATGGAGAAGGTCTGCCTGGTGACCTCTACGTCCACCTGCTGACCGGAATCTTCACCATCACCGGCATCAATGAGCCACCCCTGCGCGCCGCCACCCTGGGCGGCCTGTTCCGCTGGACCGAGGACCGCGATGTCCCCGACCTCATCTGGACGCTATACGAGTATCCGAACTTCCGTCTCAGCTTGCGCTGCAATCTGAACAACGAATCGCCCGGAGTTACACGCATCTTTGGCACGAAGGGCACGCTGGAAATCAAGAACGACGTTCTCACCGCTACGCCTCAGGACACGGAGCCGCGCCCCGAGAGCTACTCGATTTACGGCTGGCCCGAGAAGCTGCGGAACGAATATCTGGAGGACTGGCGCAAGAAGCATCCCCTGCCCGAGCCGGGGAAGTATCCCTTGGGCCAGTCGGCGCAAACCTTCCAGGCGCCGCCGTACTACGACTACTCTGTGGACCACATGCACAACTTCATGGAGTCGGTCCGGACGCGCAAACCCTCGGTTGAAGATGCGGAGTTCGGCAACCACACCGCCATCGCTTGTCACATGGCCAACTACTCCCACTTCCAGAAGACCATGGCAACCTGGGACGAGGCGGCAAAGAAGATCAAAGGTTAGAATTCTCCTCCCTGGGGGGCGGGACACTCCTCGCCCCCACTTCGTCCTTGCTCCGCCCTTCGCGCAGGAATAGCAAGCGTAGCGCGGACCTGTCTTGTAGGTCCGCGGCTTTTCACGCCGGCTGGCGCAGAGCGCCGCTCTGCGGCCAAGAGACAAGACTGAAATCAGGCGAGCCGATCCATACTCAGAACCGACGAATCATTGAGGGAGTAGAACCGCAGGCTGGCGTTTGTGGGTGGGCATGGCCAGCGCTAATATAGCATGCTGAAGCGCAGAGCTGCGCTCTGCGCCAGCCAGCGTTTTGGCATGATTGGCGTGGCGCAGGCTCCTGGCACAGGAGGAGGCCGCCTAACAGGCGGCTGCACCCGCCGGCCGCACGCAGCGTGAGCCGCCGCGGGTTGTTAGCCGGCCACTGGGAGTGAGGAAAGGGTGAGACCATGGACAATAAGGTAATTCAACAAATTTCAGAACGCATGCGGGATAGAAGCACTGAAGAATTGAGGACGATTCTCAGTGACAATGACTCCACACAATGGTCTGAAGAGGCATTCGAGGCGGTCAAACGGGTTCTTTCCGAGAGGGAACATCATACAGTTTGCCTTCAACATCTCGAAGACGCCCATGATATAGATGGTTTGCTGTTGATAATTGCCGACCAGACTTCCGCTTACTCAGACCATGATAGAAAAGAAGCCGCAAAAGTCCTCATGAACATCAAAGACACCAAAGCAACAGCGGGGCTTCTGAAGATTGCAAAGAGTTCGGAATTACCCTTCGAGACAAGGACTATCGCATTCAGCATCCTCGGCAAGACTGCCGACCATCAGACTGTAACAGAACTTGTCGAAATGTCAAAAGACAAGTCCGAGTTTCTTCGTGACTCAGCCATGGAAACATTACAGCAAATGGACGGCATTCAGGATATCAAGGCCGAAAAAGCAATTGAAGAATACCGTCGCCTCAAGCGACTTACAACAAGAACCAAGCGTGCTCTTTTCGCTGAATGTAATTACCTTTCTTTTGTATTGGGTGTCGTTCTGGTCGGGGGTCTGCTTTTTCCAACCCTCATAGGCACCTGGGTCTATTTTGCATCCGCAACTCCTGGAAGTGCAGTTGATTTCCTAAAAGAAGCCCTGCCATTTCTTCTAGGACAGCTTGCTTCCTCCATTCTATTTGCTGCTTCGCTTCATCGGAATGGAAAAACTGCGTGGGGAAGGTTCATTCTGTGGGCATTAGCTATCGTCATCATTCCAAAGCTCTACTCAGCCAAGACAGGTAATGAGATGTACGTTTTAGGGGGCATGGGCAGTGTTGGCCTTTTTATTCTAAGTGGGTACGTAGGTGTGCTCACTAAGAAACTTATTGTACGAACATGATTCCAGTACTCTTCGCCCCTCCGGGTGGTTTTTGCTTCTTTACGAGGAAGCACAGCCTCAGAATGCCGACCTGAAGGTCGGCGCTACGGCAAACTGAGTCACTACCAGCGTCGCCGCCAAAGCAAATCTTTGAAATTTGCAGGATTGGCCTCGGATTGGGCAGATCGCCCCTGCCTTGTCGGCATGTGATTACGCAGGCTGGCGCAGAGCGCAGCTCTGCGGCGGACGATCGCGCCTGTTCGGCTAGATTCCGCCTGGGGAACGCCCTGTTCGTTGAAGTGCAGCCCGCTGACTCCCCCGCAGTCCGCATCTGGGAAATTGCAGGCGATCTTCAAACTGACCTACTACCTCATTTCGCCCTTGCTCGTGTCCCCCGCCAGGAATAGGATACCCTCCGTCAGGATCCGCCATCACTAGGAGGGGGGTGTGCTTATGAACAAGAGAGGATTGTCACGCCGCGACTTCATGCGTGGGACGGCAGGCGCGGCAGGCGTCACACTGGCGGCGGGATCGATTCTGCTTGAACCCGCAGAGTTGGCCGCTTCCGCCCGGTCGGTTCCGCCCAGCGAGCGCGTGCGCTTCGGCATCATTGGAATAGGCATGCAAGGCGCCGGGTTGCTGCGTACGGCCATTTCGCTGCCCGGCGTGGAATGCGTGGCGGCTTGCGACCTTTACGACGGCCGTCGGGAAGTGGCCAGAGAGATTGTCGGAAAGGAAATCCCCACCACCCGGCGCGATCAGGAACTGCTCGACAACAAGGTAATCGACTGCATCGTCGCCGCCGTCCCCGATCACTGGCACCGGCAGATCGTGATTGACTGCTGCAACGCCAGCAAGGACGTTTACTGCGAGAAGCCCATGACCCACGCGGTGAGCGAAGGCTTCGAAATGATCGCCGCGGAGCAGAAGAACAAGCGCATCGTCCAAGTGGGCAGCCAGCGGACCACTTCGGTCATCTACAACAAGGCGAAAGAGCTTATGGCCAAGGGCGCCATTGGCGATGTCTGCTTGGTAGAGGCCTGGATGGGGCGTAACGAGCCGAGCGGCGCCTGGCAATACGCGGTGCCGCCTGACCTCTCGCCGCAGAACCTCGATTGGGATACCTGGCTGGGCACGGCGCCCAAGGTCCCCTTCAACCCGTTGCACTATCAGCGCTGGCGCTGCTGGATGGCTTACGGCTCGGGCGTGGCGGGCGACCTCTTCGTGCACCTGCTGACCGGCATCCACCACATTGCCGGCCTCACGGCTCCACCCAAGCGGGCGCTATCCTCAGGAGGGCTTTACCGCTTCAAGGATGGCCGCGACGTTCCCGACGTCCTTGCCACCGTCTACGATTACCCGAACTTCCAGGTCTTCATGCGGGTGACGTTGAATACGGAGACCCCGGAGATCACGCGCTTCATGGGGACGCGGGGCATGCTGGAAATCGCGGATAACGTCCTGACGCACACAACGCAGGAGGGCCTCGACCATGGGCCCAGTTTCCTCTCCTACACCTGGCCAAAGAAACTGCGCGACGAGTATCTGGCGAACTGGCGTAAGGAACACCCCGTGGAAGCCGGAATCAAGACCACCGTCGAGAGCGCCAGCTACCATGCGCCGCCGGACTACAACGAGACCCGTGAGCACCTCTGGAATTTCTTTGACGCGGTGCGGACGCGGCGGCCGGTGGTCGAGGACGCAAGCTTCGGCAACAATACTTCGATTGCCTGCCACATGGCCAACCAGTCGTATTTCAAGAACACTGCGGCCGTGTGGGATGCGGCGGCGAAGACGATCAAGGGATAGCGGTTACGGACCCGGTTGCGCCTGGCCGCGCCGCATCCAGATGAGAACTCCCGCAGAAAAGAACAGCCCCTCGCGGGTGCGCCTTCGAGGGGCTGGAGGGGGGAAATCGCATTGCGCATCGGGCCGCGTCTTGAAGGCTTGGGGGCAAGGCATTCAGGACGCGGACCCGATGTTTCGAGCGAGACCTGCCACGCTTTCTAGCTAGCCCGACGCGGGCTGTCCAATCGATTTTTTATGGTTCGCATCAGGGAACCCTCTGCTGAGCCATGCGGGCTGTTTTTCCGCTTAGGGTAGGAGCGGACTGCGATAGAATTTGCCTCGTTGCTTGTAGCGCCCGTCCACGACCGGCGGACGGCGTGGCACAACTCGAGAGACGCGAGTTTCCGGGGGATGATGGTCCAGGAGCAGACAGCCGAAGCGTTATTGGCCCGCGTGGCGGAGCGCGATGAGGGAGCACTGGGCAAGCTCTATGCTCTATGCGGGCCGGGATTGCTGGGTATGGCCTTGCAGATTCTTCCGGACCGCCGCGCGGCCGAGGAAGTGGTGGAGAGCGCGTTCGTGCGTTTGTGGAATGAAGCGCGGCATCAGGCGCACGCAGGCCACAGCGTGGCCGCCTGGCTCGTCATCACGACCCGCAACGCGGCCATCGAGCGGCGCCGGGCCGAGCGCCAGCTTCCCGCGCTGGCGCGCCGCCCCCCGCGCCCTCCTCAGTACCTCTTCTCCCGGCTGCCGCGGCCCGAGGAGATTGCGCGACTCGAAGAACGACGCGAGCTGCTAAATAAGGTTGTCAACCAAT
>JALHUF010000038.1 GCA_022866195.1 Terriglobia bacterium | reverse complement strand
TTCTGTTGTTTGGGCCCAAGAAGCTGCCGGATATCGCGCGCGCCTTGGGAAAAGGATTAGGGGAGTTGCGCCGCGCCTCCAACGAGTTAAGGAGCTCATTCGAAGAGGAAATCAGGAACCTGGAGCGTCCCACGGAAGGAACCTCCGAGCCCGCTCCCCAATATGGCCACGACCATACAGAACCCACCCACGAAGAACCCGAAACCCGAACCTGAGGAAGAGCATGTCGCCGGCAGGCAGATGTCGTTCTTCGAGCATCTCGAGGAACTGCGTCAGCGCCTGATCCGCTCGATCTTCGCGCTCCTGATAGGCACCGGCATTTGCTTCTACTTTTCCGACTATATCTACGGCTGGTTGGCCAAGCCGCTGACCGACACCCTGCGCAGCGCCAACCTGCCCGACAAGCTCGTTTACACCAATCCCATCGACCCCTTCAACCTTTACATCAAGCTCTCGATTGTGGGCGGGCTGTTCCTGGCTTCGCCGTACGTCCTGTGGCAACTATGGCTTTTTATTTCGCCCGGACTCTATCGGCATGAGAAGCGCTATGTCTGGCCTTTTGTGGGGCTCACCAGCGGGCTGTTTATTGGTGGCGGCTTGTTTGCCTACAAGCTGGCTTTCCCGCCAGCCCTGAAGTTTCTGGTCGAATTCGGTCGCCAGTTTCAGCCCTTCATTACCATCGATCAGTATTGGCGGCTGGTGACGACCATCATCGTGGGCGTGGGCCTGGTTTTCGAGCTGCCGGTCATCATTCTTCTGCTCTCCATATTCGGCATTGTGACACCCAAGTTCTTGCTGAAGAACGTCCGTTACGCCGTCCTCCTGACGGCCGTTCTGGCCGCGGCCATTGCTCCCACGCCCGATCTGGCCACAGTTTTCATCCTCTGGATTCCCATGGTCGGGCTCTACATCGTGAGCATCGGCTTGTCCTGGATTGTTTATCTGCAAAAGAAGCGAGCGCGTAGGCATGAGCAGGCTTAGGGAGGCAAGACTCCTGGGGCTGCTTGCCGTGTGCGGCTTCGTGTCTTTGGGTCTGGCAGCTTGCCAGGACGCTCGTGCCGCGGAGCCTGGGTTCAGTGGCGGGCGAGCGTTCGCGGACTTGAAGCGCCTGGTAGCCTTCGGCCCGCGGCCTTCGGGCTCGCCGGCACTGGCCAAGAGCCGCCAGGAAATCGTCCGGCAGCTACAGCAGGCCGGGGTGCCGGTGGAGGATGACAACTTCGTCGCGGCAACCCCCCTGGGCAGCGTTCCCATGACCAACCTGATCGCCAAGCTCCCCGGGGCGCGGCCCCAGGTGGTCATCGTGGCGGGACATTATGAGACCAAGCGCTTTGACGATTTCCCCTTCGTGGGAGCCAATGATGGCGGGTCGAGCGCCGCGTTCCTGCTGGAATTAGCCCGCGTCCTCGCCCGGCGCAAGAACGAGCTTACGTTTTGGCTGGTTTTTTTCGACGGGGAAGAAGCCTTCGAGCAATTTACGGCCACCGATGGCCTTTACGGTAGCCGCCATCTGGTCGCGCGCCTCACGGCGAACGGCGAACTCAGCCGCGTCGAGGCCATGATCCTGGTGGACATGATCGGCGACGCCAAGCTCAACATCTGCCGCGACTATAATTCGACGCCCTGGCTGACTGACCTGGTCTTCCGTAGCGCCCGGCGCCTCGGCTACGGCAGGTATTTTTCGGATGAGCAGCGCGCCTACGAGGATGACCACATGCCTTTTGTGAATGCCGGCGTCTCCGCCGTCGATCTTCTGGACTTCGATTACGGGCCGAACAATAGTTACTGGCACACGCCGCAGGATACGGTGGACAAGTGCAGTCCCACGAGCTTCACCATCGTGGGGCGGGTGGTCCTTGCTACCCTGGAGGAGTTGGAGAAGACCGCACGCCTCAAGTAGCATCGTTCCCCACTTCCGCCCCCCACTCTCGGTCAACGCCTGACCACGGGGCGCGGGTCATGCCGAACAGGCACCAACGATGAGCAACGCCGTCGCCTTGGCCCTCTTCACCCTCTTGGTGCTGGGTCTGCTGGCCCTGGACCTCGGGGTGCTTGAGCGCCGCCCCCGTACCTTGTCGTTCCGCGAAGCGTGCGGCCGGTATGCCTTCTGGGTGATCCTGTCGCTCGCCTTCAACCTCGGCATCTACTTCTGGCGAGGATCACAGCCGGCCCTGGAGTTCCTGACGGGCTACGTCCTGGAAGTGTCGCTTTCCATGGACAACGTCTTCGTGTTCGCCGTGATCTTCAGCTACATGGCAGTCCACGCCCACTACCAGCACCGCGTTCTGTTCTGGGGCATCGTGGGCGCGCTGGTGATGCGCGGGGCCTTTATCGCCGCAGGAGTGGTACTGATATCGCGCTTCAGCTGGGTCCTTTACATCCTCGGAGTTTTCCTGGTCATCACCGGCGCAAAGCTTCTCCGCGAAAAGCAGGAGGAGATTCACCCCGAGCGCAACCCGGTTGTGCGCCTGGCCAGAAAGATTTTTCCCGTCACCCAGAGCTACGAAGGCGCCGCCTTTTTCGTGCGCCACCAGGGCCGCATTCTCGCCACGCCGCTGCTTCTGGTCCTGCTGCTCGTCGAGACGACCGACGTGCTCTTTGCCGTAGACTCCATCCCTGCCATTTTCGCGGTCACGCTGGACCCGTTCATCGTTTACACCTCAAACGTCTT
>JALHUF010000357.1 GCA_022866195.1 Terriglobia bacterium | reverse complement strand
GGTAGGCCCGTTGCGCTGCTTACCGATGATGAGCTTGGTTTCGACGCCCAGCCTGTCCGTTTCGACTTCTTCGGCTGTTCGTCTCTCCCGGAAGATGAAGACCACCACATCCGCATCCTGCTCGATGGTTCCAGACTCACGCAAATCGGAAAGCTGCGGGCGCTGTCCGGGCCGCTGTTCGGGGGCGCTACTCAACTGCGAGAGCGCCAGGACCGGCACGCGGAGTTCCTTGGCAATGCTCTTGAGGCTGCGCGAGATGAAGCTGACTTCCTGGGTGCGGTTCTCAAACCGGCCCTGCCCGGCCACCAGTTGCAGGTAATCCACGATTAGCAGGTTCAGCCCCTTCTCCGCTTTCAGCCGCCGCGCTTTAGCCCGGATCTGCATGATGCTCGGGGCGGCAGAGTCGTCGACAAACAACGGGGCTTCGGCCAGACGGCCCAGCGCCTGAGTCATCTTGGCCCAATCCTCGCGGCTGGAAAAGCCAGTGCGGAGCTTGTGGCTGTCGATCCGCGCCTCGGAGCAGAGCAGGCGGATGAGGAGCGCCTCCTTGCTCATCTCGAGGGAAAACACCCCGACCACATTCCCCTTCGTGGCGGCATGCGCCGCGATGTTGAGGGCCAGGGCGGTCTTTCCCAGCGAGGGGCGGGAGGCAATGATAATCAGTTCCCCCGGCTGCAGCCCCGAGGTGAGGTTGTCGAGGTCCACGAAACCGGTTTCGACCCCCGTCACCCGCTGGCCGCGGTCGAAGAGCACGTCGATGGTGCCGAAGCTCGCCTTGACGATGTCGCGCACACCCAGAAAGCCGGACTTCACCTTCTGTTCGGCGATTTCGAAGACCTGGCTTTGCGCGAGGTCGATCAGCGTTTCGGGATCGTCCGTGGCCTCCAGGCAGCGCGAGATGACATTGTTCGAAGCGTTGATGAGGCGCCGGACCAGTGACTTCTCCTTGATGATGCGCGAATACTCGGTGATGCTGGGGGCACTGCCCACCGGTACGCCGTCGGTGAGCGCCGCCAGGTAGCCCGCCCCGCCCACTTTCTCCAGCAGCCCTTCTTTCGCGAGTTCCTCGGAAAGCGTCACCAGATCGATGGTGCGGCTCTTCTCGGAAATCTCCAGCATCTTCTCGAAGGTGAGCCGGTTGGCTTCCGAGTAGAAGTCGTCCTTAGCGACGACTTCCAGGGCGACGTTCAGCGCTCCGTTGTCCAGCAGGATGGAGCCCAGCAAGGCGCGCTCGGCTTCCAGGTTGTGAGGGAAGGTTCGGTCGCTGACAGCGCTCGTGAGCATGGCACCTGGATAATCATCTTATTTGCGCCGCTTCCTCAAGTCAAATGTTGGTCTTCCCTGTGGAATTCCTGTAGAAAACCCAAAAAACCTGTGGAAAGCTCAGCCAGCTCAGTGGAAAAGTCTCCGCCCGGTGGGAAGAGTAGAACACAAGTGATAGGTTCCGGGATTCAGGAAACAAAGTCCAGGAAGGCAGCAGCGGGGTGGCGCATCTATAAGGTCATCGGCAGCGTCAAGGGACAATTTCGCGACGCAATTACGTACGGGGCGCGTTAGTGAGTCGCCGGTGCTTCCGCTTCTGGCTCGATCTTCACCTTGATGGTGGCGGTCACCTCGCGGTGGAGCCGGACCTGGACATCGTATTCGCCCAGGAGCTTGAGAGGCGGATCAAGCTGGATCTTGCGTTTGTCGATTTTGAAGCCCTGGCCGGCCAGCCCCTCGGCCACGTCCATGGCCGTGACCGAGCCAAACAACGTTCCATGTTCGCCGGCCTTGCGCAGGAAAGTGAGGGTGACGTCAGCCAACAGCTTCCCCAGTTCCTCGGCCTCGTCCTTTTCCTTGGCGCTCTGCTTCAGGAACTGAACCCGCTGCTGCTCCACCCATTTCCGGTTCTGCGCCGTGGCTTTGACCGCGAGCTTCTTCGGCAGCAGGTGGTTGCGGCCGTAACCGTCGGCCACATTCACCATCTGGCCGCGAATTCCCAGCTTGTCGACATCGTGCAAGAGAATGACTTCCATTCGCAAACTCCGTAAGGGCAATTGTCAGCGGCCACCATCAGGTGGCTGCCGCAACGCAAGCGGCCGAGCCATCGCGCTCTCCGCCGGCGGCTTCGAGGGCGTTGCCTAAATGGCCGCGGCAAAGGGCAGAAGCGCGATGTTCCGGGCGCGCTTGATGGCCACCGTCAACGCCCGCTGATGGACCGAGCAGGTGCCGGTGAGCCGCCGGGGCAGAATCTTGCCCCTCTCCGAGACGAACTGCCCAATCAGTTTCACGTCCTTGAAATTAATCACGTCGATCTTCTCGGTGCAGAACTTACACACCTTGCGGCGGCGAAAGTACTGCTTCCGACCTCCCGGTGCGCCGCCTTCTTTCCTGCTCGGGCGCTCCGCTGGGGGCGCGCCCGCTTTCGGTTCTGCCATGCTGGTTCACTCCTTCATGCTTGAGGTGCTTCCGCCGCCGCGGGGGCCGGCGGCGAGACCGGGGGCTTGGAACGCGGCCGCCGGGCTTCCTGCTTCGCCCGCAGGGCCTTGAACTTCTCCGCGCGCTTCAGTTCCTCATCCACCCGCACACTGAGAAACTTCAGCACCGAGTCGGCCACCTTCAGGCGCCGCTCGAATTCCTTCACCGTGTCCCCACTCCCTTCCAGGGAGAAGAGCACGTAGAAGCCTTCCCGATGGCCCCCGACGCGATAGGCCAGCCGGCGGCGTCCCATCTTCTCGGTCTTCTCCAATTTCCCGCCGGCGCTGGTGACCACGCCTTCCATCTGCGTGATGAGCTTGTCCACGTCTTCCTCGGGGACGTCCGGCCTGACGACAAAGATAATCTCGTATTTACGCATGGAACCTCATGATGGGGGCGAGGGAATCCGCCGATTGTAGCGGTTCATCGCCCTGGATATGCCTTCCTTCAAGATGACTCTTACGGCCTCACTCGCCTGGTCAAGCATCTCGGCCACCACCTTCAGGTCGGCCTTGCGCAACGGGCCCAAGACGTAAGAAACCAGGTCTTCGACCGGGCCTTCAGGTTTCACACCTATTCGCACGCGCCCGAACTCGTCCGCTTGGAGCGCGCCGATGATGGACTTCAAACCGTTATGGCTGCCGGCGCTCCCGCGCGGCCGGATGCGCAGCGACCCCAAGGGAAGGTCCACGTCATCCACCAGGACAATCAAGTCCTGGACCGGCAGTTCGTAGCGTTCCAACAACCGGGCCACCGCCATGCCGCTCAGGTTCATGAAGGTCTGCGGCTTGGCCAGCACCACTGGCTGCTCGGCGAGGTGGGTGGACGCCGTCAACGCTTGGGCCTCGCGCCGCGAGATCTCCACGCCACAACTCTCCGCCAGGTGATCCACCGCCATGAACCCCAGGTTGTGCGGCGTCAGATGGTACTCGTAGCCCGGGTTGCCGAGACCGACAATGAGCTTCACGCCGCCTTTTCCACCCTTGCAGCCGCCGCCCCACCATTGGGCGCCTTACGACTCTTTCTTCTCCTTTTCTTTCGTGCCTTCGGCCGCTTCTGCTTCGCCCTCTTCCTCCGCCTTGCCCTTGCGGATCACCTCCGGCTCGGCAGGCGCAGCCTCGACGACTTCCGCCGCCGGCTTCTCCTCCTCTTCCACCCGCAGCGCCACCACGTGCGCTACGACGCGTGTCGGCTCCGTCAACACTTTGACTGTCTCGCCCACAGGCAGGTCGGCCACACGCAGGTTGTGGCCGATGGTCAGCTCCGTCACATCCACGGTGATGTGATCCGGGATGTCGTCAGGGAGGCACTCGACCTCTACCTCGCGCAGGACGAACTCGAAGACCCCACCCTGCACCTTCACGCCTTTGGCCTCGCCGGTGATGTGAATGGGGACTTTGAGCTTCAGCCGGGTGTCGCGGGCCACGCGCACCATGTCCACGTGCAGCAGGTCGCCGTGGGTCGGATCCACCTGCCAGTCCCGCAGCATCACACGGGCGGGCGCTTTACCCCGAATGTCCAGCGTGAAGATGGCGTTGTGGCCGGACTCGGAGTGGAGGATCTCGGTGATTTTCCGGGGGTCGACCACGATGGGGATCGCCGGCCCGCCGCCCCCGTACACCACGGCCGGGATGCGTCCCGCATGTCGCAGGCGTCGCGCGGCGTTCTTGCCGAAATCCTCCCGCGGCTCGGCCTCCACATTAAGAACTTGAGTCATACTCTTTTGCTCCTCGCAACTTTGGGTCCTGCGGGCCGGGGAAGGCGGCCCCTCCTCCGATTCAGATAAAGAGCTTGCTGACCGAAGTCTCCTCGTGAATGGACCGAATGGCCGCCGCCAGCAACTTGCCCACGCTCAAGACCTTGATTCTCGCGCACTTCTCGCCCTCGGGCGAAAGCGGGATGGAATTGGTGGTCACAATCTGCTCCAGGCGCGAATCGCGAATCTTATGAATCGCGTCACCGGCAAAAACCCCGTGCGTGCAACACGCGTAAACCTTCTCCGCGCCCTTATCGAGCAAGGCATTCACGCCCCGCAGCAGCGTTCCCCCCGTATCAATCATGTCATCCACCATCAGGCAGGTCCTGCCGGAAACATCGCCGATCACGTTCATCATCTCCACCACGTGGGCGTCTTCCCGCCGCTTGTCAATGATCGCCAGGGGCACGCGCAGCCGCTTGGCAAACGCGCGCGCTCTTTCCACCCCGCCGGGATCCGGAGAAACCACGACCAGATTCTTCAGCTTGAGTTTGCGGAAATAGTCCACGGTGACGGGCGTGGCGTAGAGATGGTCGACGGGAATATTGAAATAGCCTTGAATCTGGCCGGCGTGCAGGTCGAGCGCCAGGACGCGATCTGCGCCGGCGGAGGTCAGCAGGTCCGCCACCAGCTTGGAGGAGATGGGCACGCGCGGCCGGTCCTTCCGGTCTTGCCGCGCGTATCCGTAGTAGGGCATGACCGCCGTAATCCTCTCCGCCGAGGCGCGGCGAAAGGCGTCCAGCATGATCAGGAGTTCCATCAAGTTGTCATTCACCGGACGGCAGGTGGGCTGGATCACGAAGACGTCCGCGCCCCGGACGTTCTCCTGGATCTGTATGCGCACCTCCCCGTCGGGAAACCGTCCCACAAATGCCTGGCCCAGAGACACTCCCAGGCACTCGCAAATCTCCCGGGCCAGCGCCGGGTGGGCATTGCCGGAGAATATTCTGAGTGGGTGCCGGTTCTTCTCCGTCATCGTCGCATCCTCACGCGCGGAATTTCGCTCTCCCGTGCCTGCTAGCTGGCTGGGAGGCCTGGATTCGAACCAGGGTTCCATGCTCCAAAGGCATGTGTCCTACCACTGGACGACCTCCCAGCAACGGACCAGTGACAAGTGACGAGTGATAGCTGATGAGTCAAACATCGCCAGCCGATTCGTTCCCTCATTGTTTCCGCGTCAGGGCGCAAACAGCAAACGCTGGTACTCGCGGCGCGGCAGCGTTCGCGTCCGGAACGTCTGCCAATCTCCAGGGACCAATCGCGCGGCGCGAACCAGTTTTGGGGCGGAGTCAAAAAGGGCAAAAACGGCGGAACCGCTGCCCGTCAGGGAGGCTGTTTCGGCTCCGGCCCGGATGAGCTGGCGTTTCAGACCTGCCAGTTCTGGCCACCTCGCGAAGACGACGCGCTCGAAGTCGTTTTCGGCCGGTCCCCAATTCTCCAGGGGAAGTGGTGGCCGCACGCCCAGAAATTCCATGTTAGGGCCATGGCGCGGTTTTGTCAACCGCAGACGCGCAAGCCGGCCCACTTCGCGGTAAGCCTCGGCAGTCGAAACCCCGAAGCCAGGAAACACGATCAAGCAGTGCCGGCGCGGAAGATCGCCGAGCGGGAAAACCTCCTCCCCGCGCCCGATTCCCAAGGCGCGGCCGCCCCAGAGGAAGAACGGGATGTCGGAGCCAAGTTGGGCCGCCAGCCGGAGTTGCTCAACCGCGTCCATTCGGTTGCCCGTCAGCCGTTCCAGTCCGAGGAGAGTTGCCGCGGCATCGCTACTGGCGCCCCCCAAACCCGAGCCCGCCGGGATGCGTTTGGCGAGACGAACACGGATTCCGCCCCGGAATTTCCGCGCCTGCTTCCACAGTTCGCACGCCCGATAGACGAGGTTGCCCCGTCCCGCGGGGATCGCGGGGTCGTCGCATTCCAGGAAGATCCTACCTTGCCGTCGCGCCAGGGAGATTTCGAGCGAATCGTGCAGCGCCACGGTCTGGAAGACGGTGCGGATTTCGTGGTAACCGTCCGGCCTTTTCCCGACAATCTTCAAGCCGAGATTGATTTTGGCAAAAGCGCGGAGTCGGATGCTCGGTTTCAAGGCCGGTGTGAAGGGAAGCGAATCCCGGAAGGCTCAGCGCAGAAGTCTGCCTCAGCGCCGGGCGGCCTTTTCTCGAGCCAGCCGGAGCTTGAGTTCGTCGAGCTGCTTTTGGAGCTTTGCGGCCTGCTCGGCGTCGAAATCACTGCTGACGGCGTTGGGCCACGCTTTCAGGGCGCGTTCCCACGCCTCTTGTGCCTGCTGCCTCTTGCCCATCTGCAAATAGAGATGGCCCAGGTGTTCCTGGATGGTCGGATCGCTGGTGAGGAGGCGCGCCGCCTTCTCCAGGGGAGGCTCGGCCAGAGCCAGGCGGTTCATCTTGAAATACGCCCAGCCCAGGCTGTCCAGGTAAGCGCCGTTGCTGGGCTCGAGCTCCAGCGCTTTCTGGATGTATTTCACCGATTCTTCCAGGCGCACGCCCCGGTCCGCCAGCATGTAGCCCAGGTAGTTACACGCGGGGGCATTCAGCGGATTGGCCGCCAGAACCTTCTTGAACTGCTCTTCTGCCAGATCGTATTTCTTCTGCCGTTCGTAAATCGAGCCCAGCATGAAGTACGGATACTCCTGGTCGTCCGGTTTCACGCTCAGGGCCAGCGCCTGGCGAGCGGCCGCCTCTGCCTCCGGGAAGCGTTTAGCCTGGGAATAGGCTTGCGCCAGAGCGAGATGGATCTCGCGGTCGGCGGGCGTCTTGTTGAGCATGGCCTGAAACTGCTGGACAGCCTCCTCGAGGTGCCCGCGCTCACTCCAGAGCGACGCGCGGAGCATCCGTAGCGGCCGGTCCTCAGGAAACTTCTGCACCGCGGCGTCGGCCTCGTCCATAGCCTTCTGGGGCTGCCGGCTCAAGCGCAGGGTTTCGATAATCAGCGCCGTGCTGCGCGGGGCAGGTTCCTTGCCCAGCGTCGCAATCTGCTTGAAGACCTCGACGGCTTGGTCAAATTTCTCCTGCGAACGATAGATCTGCCCCAGGCGTTCCAGAAAAACGGCGCGGTTGCTGGCCTCGCTGGCCGTGTACTGTCCTTCCGGTCGCTCGGACTGTTTGAGCAATCCCTGGAGGATCTGGATAGCCTTCTCTTCGTTGCCCTGGAGATCCTCCAAGATAACCTGCTGGAAGGGAACCTCGAGGCTGTCGGGCATCAGGGTGCGGGCCCGCTCCAGTTCCTGGCGCGCCTGCTCGAACCGGCCTTCCTGCCGATCGAGTTGTCCCAGCCGCAGGTAAGTGGGGCCGTCCTCGGGGTCTGCCTTGAGGATTTTCTGCAGCTCCGCCCGGGCCGCAGCCAGCTTCCCGGCGCCCATCAACGCCTCGGCGTAAGCACGACGAATCTCCTGGTTGTCCGAGTCCTGGGCCAGAGCCTTCTCATACATCGCCACGGCGCTGTCCAGATCCCGAGCCTGCAGGTAAGCGAATCCCAGCATCGCCAGGAGCCCCGTGTCTATCTCGTTCTCGGGAATGCGCTTGAGCAGCGCGATGGCCTGATCGTAGTCTCCACGCCTGAACGCCTGCAACCCACTCTGCAACAAGACCGCCCCGCTTTGCCTGGGGTGCCCACGAGATTTGCGCTTACGCTTTGCCACTGCTCCTGTCCCTTACGTGTTCTTGGGGCGGTATTATAAGACTCAAGCGGCAAACTGGCAACCGCGTGCGC
>JALHUF010000356.1 GCA_022866195.1 Terriglobia bacterium | reverse complement strand
TTCTATCTGGCGCTGAAGGTCTACGCGCGGACTCGCTTCCGCATCCTGCATGCCTGCAACCCGCCCGACACCATCTTCCTCATCGGCCTATTCTTCAAACTCCTGGGCGTTCGATTCATCTTTGACCACCACGACCTGAATCCAGAACTGTTCGAAGCCAAGTTCAGCAAGCGCGGCTTCTTCTACCGGCTGGTTTGTCTAGCCGAACGCCTCACGTTTCGCACCGCCGATGTCTCCATTGCCACCAACGAGTCTTACCGGGAAGTTGCCCTCACCCGCGGCGGGATGCCGCCGGAGCGGGTCTTTGTGGTGCGGAGTTGCCCCGAGCTCAAGAACATTCATCGGGGCCCGGCGCGACCCGAACTCAAGGAAGGAAAACCGTATCTGGTGGTCTATGTAGGGGTGATGGGACCTCAGGACGGGCTCGACCTGCTGCTGGAAGCAATCGAACACATCGTGAAGCGGTCCGACAAGCTGCGCGGCTCGGGTCAGGCTCTGCAATCTGAAGCCTCGGATCTTTCATCGCCTCGTGACGACACGCTTTTCGTTCTCATCGGCGCGGGCACTGAACTGGCGCGTCTGAAAGCCTTGGCCGTGGCAAAGGGCTTGGAATCCGTGGTCAGGTTCACGGGGCGCATCCCCGACGACGCGCTGGCAGCTTACCTCTCGACCGCCGATGTCTGCGTGGCGCCCGACCCCAGGAACCCCATGAACGACAAGTCCACGATGAACAAGATCATGGAATACATGGCCTACGGCCGGCCCGTGGTGCTATTTGATTTGACCGAAGGTCGGCGCTCCGCCGGCGATGCCGCCCTCTACGCCCGTCCCAACGACCCGCAAGATTTCGCGGCGCAAATCGTGAAGCTGCTCGATTCTGAATCGCTGCGCCGCCAGCTTGGGGAGATTGGCCACAAACGTATCCAGGAAAGCCTGAATTGGGAGATGGAAAAGAAAGCTTTACTCGCAGCCTACGAGAGAGCTCTGAGGTAGCAGCAGCTCCAGGCGGGCATGTTGGGAACGTGGTCGCCAAGCCGCGACCGTTATCCAATGCCCTAGCTGGCCCCGCGGCCGAGGAGGACGACGGGGATTGTCTTCAGCAGAATTTTCCAGTCGAGGGTAAAGGACCAGTTATCGATGTACTGGAGGTCGAGTTCCATCCAGCGGCGGAAGCTGAGCTGGCTGCGGCCTTCCAGGGCCCAGAGGCAAGTGAGGCCGGGCGGCATGCGCAGCCGGCGGCGCTGCCAGGGCTCGTATTTCTCCACTTCCTCCGGCAGGGGCGGGCGCGGTCCTACAAACGACATCTCACCTTTCAGAATGTTCACCAACTGCGGCAGTTCGTCCAGGCTGAACTTGCGCATGAAGCGTCCGACAGGCGTGCAGCGCGGGTCGCTCCGAATCTTGAACACCGGCCCGTCCAACTCGTTCAAAGCTTCCAGTTCCTCGCGGCGCAAGTCGGCGTCGGGCTGCATGGAGCGGAACTTATGCAGCGTGAATTTCCTTCCCCCCAGCCCACAGCGCGCTTGCCGATAGAATACCGGACCTTTCGAAGTCAGCTTGATCAACAGCGCCAGAACCAGGAGAAGCGGGGAAAGGACAAGGAGGAGGACAAGCGCCATCACAAAATCCCCGAGGCGTTTCAGGAGGAGAAGGTCTTCGTTCTCGGGCGTAGTGGAGAACGTCAGCAGGGGCATGTCGCGCAGGCGCTCCAGATGGACTTTCGAAAGGACGTGCGGGAAAAAGCTGAGCAGCAAGCGCGCCTTGACGCCTTCCTCCTCGCACCTCAGGAAGGTTTCTTCCAGCTTTTCCAGTTCGTCTTTGGAGACGGCGAAGACGACCTCGTCGATGACGTGCCGGCGCAGCAGTTCAGGAAGTTGACTGAGGTCGTAGACCGGGTAGGAGCGGCGGAGGCTGGCCGCCTTCACCTGCGCCTCGAGTTCTCCTCCCGGCTGAACCCGCGCGAATCCCAGCAAGCGCAGACCGCGACGTTCGTTGGCCTCCAGGGTGCGAGCAATCTCCAAGGCCTGCGGGGCGCTCCCGACGAGAAGAAAATGCCGGAAACCTCCGAAGGTCCGCCGCAACGGTTCACTCAGGCGGCGGGTAACCAGCCGCAACAGGACCATCAGCACGAGGTCGATCGCCGCGTAGAAGCCCAACAGCAGGCGGCTGATGTATTCCAGTCTGAAGGCAAAGACCAAGGCGAAGAGCAGCGTGGTGGAAACGAATCCCACTTTGATCGGATCCGCCCAGGCGCGGCGCAACTCCTCTTCCCGGATTTCGCGGTAGATTCCCAGGGCCAGGCCCACTCCTGCCCAGATGCCGATGGTGACGGGGACAATCCAGAGGTAGTAGAAAGCGGGATAAAGCGGACGCGGGGTAACCAGGTGTGCCCGCACCCAGTGGGCCAGCCAGAAGCTCCCGAGCGCCAGCAGGGCGTCGGCTACCAGATACAGCGCGCCAATGATCCGGTCGTGGCGAGAGAACATCCGCAGATCACCGTGCCTGCCGCAAGACTCTGCGGCCTGCTTATCTTATCAAAAACCGGCCCGCCTCTCTTGGCTACGGCGCCCGTGGCGCACGGAAACGCCACCCGTCACTAACTATGCCCAGGGGGTGGCTGCATTTCAAGCGTCATACCTGCGAGCGCCGATCGTGGTGTTCCCGG
>JALHUF010000355.1 GCA_022866195.1 Terriglobia bacterium | reverse complement strand
CTTGAGCGTGGTCGCCATTTGCAGGCGGATTTGCTTCTGCTCGGGCGGCGGGAAGACGGCGATGATGCGCTGGATGGTCTCGGTGGCGTCCAGCGTGTGCAGGGTGGAGAAGACCAGGTGGCCGGTTTCGGCGGCCAGCAGCGCCGTCTGGATAGTTTCCAGGTCGCGCATTTCGCCCACCAGGATCACGTCGGGGTCCTGGCGCAGGGCGGCGCGCAGGGCCGAGCCGAAGCTGGGCGTGTCCACCTCCACCTCGCGCTGGTTCACGAACGCCTTCTTGTCGCGGTGCAGGAACTCGATGGGGTCCTCAATGGTGACGATGTGGTCGGTGCGCGCGGAATTGATGCGGTCCACCATGGCGGCCAGCGTCGTGGTCTTGCCGCTGCCGGTGGTGCCCGTCACCAGCACGATGCCGCGCGCCTCGTCGCAAATCTTGTCGATAACCTTGGGCAGGAAAAGCTCCTCCAGGGTCCGAATCTTGGTGGGAATCACGCGCAGGACCATCCCCACGTTGCCGCGTTGCTGAAACACGTTGACGCGGAAACGGCCCAGGCCTGCCACGCCGTAGGCCATGTCGAGCTCGGTCTGTTCCTTGAACTTTTGCTTCTGGCGGTTGGTCATGATGCTGAACGCCATGTTCAGCATGTCTTCGCTTGAGACGCGCGAGTACTGCGTGAGCGGGCGCAAGTCGCCGTCCACCCGAATGTAGGGATAATTTCCCACCTTCAAATGCAAGTCCGATGCCTTGCTTTCGCAAGCCGTCCGAAGCAGTTCGTCAATGGTCATTGCAATCCCTCACCAAGAGGTGTCTCCAATTTGCAGCCAAAACTAGCATACGCAGGCGCGGGAGTCAAAGCGGAAGTCGGGAGTCAGATGCCAGGGGGCGGAGTTCTGAAGGCTGACGGCCCTGACCCCTCGATGGGTATTCTGTTGGGCGGGCGAAGCGGCGTTACGAAAGACCCACCTTCCAGTCCTGCGGTTCTTACTGGGAACTGACCACTGGCTACTGGCAACTGACATCTCAGCGCTCTGCGACGACCGGTTGGTTGCAGAGGGTGAGCCAGCCGTACTTGTCCTCACCGCGGCCTTCGACGATGGAAAGGAACCGCTCCTGGAGCTTCTTGGTGATGGGGCCAGGCTTCCCTTGGCCCACCACAATGCGGTCCACGGAGCGGATTGGGGTAATCTCCGCCGCGGTGCCGGTGAAGAAGACTTCGTCGGCGATGTAAAGCATCTCGCGCGCCAGTGCTTGCTCGCTGACCTCGCAGCCAAGTTCGCGCGCCAGCGTCATCACGGAGTCGCGCGTGATTCCCGGCAGCACGGAGGACGCCAGGGGCGGCGTGAAGATTCTGCCGTCCCGTGCGAGGAAGATATTCTCGCCGCTGCCCTCGCTGATGTGGCCCGACGGGTCGAGCGCGATGCCCTCCACGTAGCCGTTGGTGATGGCTTCCATCTTGATCAGTTGGGCGTTCATGTAGTTGGAGGCCGCCTTGGCCATCGCGGGCATCGTGTTAGGTGCCATGCGGTGCCAGGAGGAGACGCAGACATCCACGCCTTGTTTCAGGGCTTCGGCGCCCAGGTATTTCCCCCACTCCCAGGCCAGCAAGTAAATCTCGATGGGATTCTTCAGCGGATTCACGCCCACCTCGCCGTAACCGCGAAAGACGACCGGACGGATGTAGCAGTGCTTTACCTTGTTCACGCGCACCAGCTCTACCATGGCCTGCGCGAGCTGCTCGCGTGAATAGGCAAGCTCCATACGATAGATCTTGCAGGAATTCACCAGCCGGTCGGTATGCTCCTTCAGGCGGAAAATGGCCGCTCCCTGCGGGGTTTCGTAGCAGCGGATGCCCTCAAAGAGGCACGAGGCATAACTGACCACGTGCGAGGCCACGTGCACCGTGGCTTCCGCCCAGGGAATGAACTTGCCGTAGTGCCAAACTTGCTCGCAATACGCGATGGCCATAGCTTCTTCTCCGCCGGCGCAAAATGATGACGAACTTCGCTGCCCCGCTTGCTTCCCCGAATTACAGGTTCTTCGCAGGCAGCCGCGGAATTATAGCATGAAGGCTTTGGGGAATTCGCCTGTGGCGGGCTGGCGCGGCGACTCCTCACCGCCGAGAAATGCGGCGCGCAGAGGCCGGCTTCACCCGGGCATGTCCCTTCAGTTGGGCATATGCAGACCTAGAGGTCGCCTCTACGCAAACAGCGCAATCTGGTTGTTATGGGAGGTGTAAATCCACGGGGGCGAAGTTCTCAACGTCTTGGCTGCGATACCCGTCTCTGATACCATGCGGTGGGCCGTGTTTCTGAAAGGGCCCCAAAAGCAGTGCCGTAGATGCTCACCATTCTGGCAGCAGTCGCGGTGGATTGGCTGGCCCGCGCCGAGGCGCTGCGTCCAATCCTAATCGTCTTGGGTGTGCTGATGCTGAATACCCTGCTCGCGGGCTTGGTGTGGTGGGTTGTGGGCGCCAAGCAACGTAGCCTGCGGACCTTGGGCCGAGCCTTCGCAGGGTTCTACTTCCTGGCCAACCTGGCGCTCGCTATCGTTTGTTTCCTACGCATGCTCCAACGCGGCGGGGACTGGTTCTACGGCGCACTCCTCGTCCTGGCGCTCATCTTCGCCTTCCGCTTCGGCGGCGCCACCGCTGGCCGGTATCCGTAGAACGCTAATCCAGGCTCAGCTTGGCTCTGGCAAAGCTACGGCTTGGGCCTGGCCCGAGGAGAAGGACGTATTCACAGACCGGCCAGCGACGGAAAGTCTGACCCGGAACCTCTACAACCGATTCGAATGCTTGGTGGACCTGGAGGGGTTCGAACCCTCGACCTCATGACTGCCAGTCATGCGCGCTCCCAACTGCGCCACAGGCCCAAGAAAAACAGTTGTCAGTGATCAGTTGCTAGTTGTCAGCAACAGAAAACCCCCTCTGGCGACTGACCGCTGCTTTTCTCTTTGTAGCATGGCGACGCGGGACTGTCAACGAAGGGATCGAGCCATCGGGTCATTGAGCGATTGAGCCATTGAATCATTGAGTGAATGACAGCCAGATTTGGTCCCCAGCCCCTAACCCCTTGATTTTTGGAACAAACCATCTGCCAGTGGTGTCGAATCTAATGAAGTGAAGGTGCAAGCGCGGTCTTGCGGTTCAGGTTGGGAACTGCTATCTTGGGTGCGAGATGAGTACCGCGCGGCCTATGGGAGTGGCGCTTGAGCAGGCGCTTCCGGCGGCCAGCCACGAAGCAACGCTTGTCGCGGAACTCCGGGCTGGCTCGGAAGAGGCGTTCGCCTATTTGCTGGCCGTTTATCAGAACCCGGTCTTCAACCTAGTGGCGCACATTGTGGAGCAGCGCACGGACGCGGCCGACGTCCTGCAGGAAGTCTTCATCAAGGTTTTTCGGAGCATCAGGCACTTCCACGGCGAGAGCACTCTCAAGACGTGGATTTACCGGATTGCCATCCACGAAGCTTCCAACCATCGGCGGAGCTGGCTGCGGCGTCGCCTGCGCGAAGCTTTCTCGCTGGATGAAGACGCCGCCGTCTCGGAGATGGTCCTGGCGAAATCGCCCGAGCAGCCGGAGACGCCTTACCAGGCTCTGGAGCAAGCCGAGCGGCAGAAGCTGGTGCAGCGCGCGCTGGCCAGCCTGGCCCAACCCTATCGGACCGTGGTGGTGCTGCGCGAGATGGAGGGACTGGCTTACGAGGAGATCGCGCAGGTGCTGGGTGTTTCGGAAGGAACAGTGAAATCGCGCCTGCTACGCGGGCGGGAGCTGTTGAAGCGGAAACTGGGAAGTTGCGTGAGAAGACAAGATGTTTGAAACATGCGTGGAAATTCGCCGACATTTTTCTGACTACCTCGATGACCGTTGCGAGCGGGAGTCGCTGAGGTCGATTCGCTTCCACTTGAATTACTGTGCGTCCTGCCGGGAGGAGCTGGAGCAGATGCAGGCTATCCAGGCGGAGCTGCAAGCGTTGCCCCGGCGGCGCGTGCCGCCCGCATTGGCTCTGAGCATGCGGGTTCACATATCACAACGGGTTCACCGCAACCTGCTGCGCCAGCTCTGGGTGCGCTGTGGGAATGCCCTCCAGCCGCTGCTGATACCGGCCTCGGGAGGTGTGCTGACGGCGATCATCTTTTTTGGCCTGCTTATGGGTTGGCAGGTTGTTCCGGCCTCGAACATTCCGGATGTTCCGCTGGAGATCGTCACGCCCCCGCGGGTACGCGAACTGGCCCCCATCAATTTCCACGATGGCGACCAGGCCGTCGTCGTGCTGACGCAGATTGATGCTGCTGGCCGCGTCATGGGTTACAAGGTCTTGTCCGGGCCGGTCACGCCCGAGTTGACGCGCAGCCTGGACCGCACGATCTACTTCAGCCTCTTTGCCCCGGCCACGATGTTTGGCAGGCCAACGGACGGCCAAGTGGTTCTGAGCCTGCGGCGAATCACGGTCCGAGGTTAGCCCGGTTGCCCCACAAATCCCCTGTGCCGTATATATGCCATCTCCGCCGGTCTTGTGCCGGGCGGGGCAGGAGTGTCTCCGGAGCGTCGCGGCAGGCTCGGCGCAGAGGAGTAAGATGGCTGGCGGATGCACTCTGGCTGGCGTGTCTGGCGCTTCCGCCGGCGAGCTTGGCGCAAGCGCCGGGCAACGTGATGCTCGAGGCGAACGAGCAGCTTTTCTCCTTCCTGGCGGCTGCCGCGGCGGCGGGCTATGGGTCGAGCGCGGACACGGGACTGGAAACCCGTACCTACGTCCGGGCCTTCCTTGCCAAGAAGAACCTTCCCGTTCTTTCGGAGTTGCGGAAGTTCTTCGCGGAGCACCAGGCAGCGGATTCCGCCGGCGGCAATCTGGGGCAGTACGTCTCCTTGGCGCTGCTGTTGGGGCCGCCTCCGGATTTCCGCTTCAGCGTGCCGCAGACCGACCTGCCTCCGGACGCCAAGGCCCTGCAGGGCCTGGTCCCGCTGCTGAAGAGCTTCTGTGAGCAGGCGAATCTGATTGATTTGTGGGCGCAGTTGCAGGGCCGCCACGAGCGGGAAATTGAACGCTACAGTCCCTTGGTGCGTCGGAGCATCGAGCGTTCCGATGCCTATCTGCGGTTTCCGAGCGGCGCCTACCTGGGCCGCACCTACACCATCTATCTGAGTCTTCTGGGTCCGCCGGAACAGGTGCATGCCCGGATTTATGGCCAGAACTATTACCTGGTTGTGACGCCGGCGAAGGAACTGAAGATCGCCGAGATCCGGCACCAGTACCTGCATTTTCTCCTTGATCCTTTGGCAGCGAAGTACGCACCAGAGATCAGCCAGAAGGCGGAGTTACGCAGCCTGGCTCGCGCTGCGCCGCAGCTCGCTTTGGATTTCAAGGAGGATTTTCCTCTGCTCGTGACGGAGTGCCTGGTCCGCACCGTCGAAGTGCGCATGGACAAACGTCCAGCAGCCGAGGCGGAAAGGAGCGTGCAGGAGATGACCGCCGCGGGTCTGATCTTGGCCCCCTACTTCTACTCCGCGCTGATTGCCTATGAGAAGCAGGAGGCCTCGATGAACCTGGCGTACAAGGACATGATCCTGCGGATCGATGTCGGCCAGGAACAAGCGAGGCTGGTGAAAGTGACGTTCAGCCCGAAGCCGCAGACCGCGGCCAGCACGACCACGCCGATGCTCTCGGAAGAAGAGCGGCTGCTGAACGAGGGGGATAATCTCATCTCCGATGGCCGCTATCTGGAGGCGAAAGCGGTTTTTCAGTCCGTGCTCGAGAAGCTCAACTCCAGGAGCGAACGCGCCTTGTTCGGCCTGGCGGTGGTGGCGAGCAACACCCGGAAGCCCGATCTGGCGGAAGAGTATTTCCAGAAAACCCTGGAGGCGGCGCAGGACCTGCGCATCGTCACCTGGGCGCACATCTATCTAGGCCGCCTTTACGACCTGAAGGGGAAGCGCAAAGAGGCACTGGGGCAGTACCGCGCGGCCTCGCTCACCGCCGCGACCTATCCTGACGCCCTGAGGGCTGTCCAGAACGGTTTGCAGCGACAGTTTGGGTCCAAGGAATGAGGTCTGAGCGGCAGGCGGGCGGTGGCAGAGCCTAGTTACTTCTCTGCGCCTTCATTGACAGGGCAGAACGATTCCGGTAGGCTGAATAATCCGGACCCGATTAATACAATTACAGGAGTGATACTCAATGAAAAGAATGCTGGGCCTCGTTTTCCTGGTCATGGCAACGGCGTGCGCTTCAGTGGCGCAAGGCCCGCCGCAAACGCCACTGACGGAAAAGGAAGTCATCGATTTACTGAAGTCAAAGCAGCCGCCTGCCCAGACTGCCGCCATCATTGAACAGCGGGGCGTGGCTTTTGAACTGACGCCGGAGATCGAGAAGCAGTTGCGCAAGGCAAAGGCGGACGACCAGTTCATCAACGTGGTCAAGAATGCGGCGCCAGCGGCCCGGGCGGCGCGCTTTTCGGCCGCGGGAGCCATGCAAGCGTCGCCGGAAGAGAGTCAGAGCTACGAGGCCATTCGTGGCGAACTGGATCCCGACCGCACCCTTCAGTTGGTGAAGGAGTTCGAGACGAAGCATCCCGACAGCAAGTTGTTGACCGCCGTCTACACCTGTGCGGCCTACGCTTGGCGGCAGAAGGCGGCAATGGCACCCAATGACGCCGAGAGGAAGAGCGCGTTAAACAGCGTCCTGGAGTACGGAGAAAAGAGCCTGAAGCTGAAGCCCGACAACCTCTTAAGCTTGTTGATCATGGCCGCCATGCTGCCGCAGTCTCAGTTAGGCAGGACCGCTGACCTCGACAAAGGACAGAAGTTGGCCCAGGCGGAAGGTTATGCCCAGCAGTCGATCCAGCTCATTGACCAGCTTATCATGCAGCCCGGCCAAACCGATGAGCAGTTTCAGAGGGCCAAGGCGGAGGTGGCCTGGGAGCCCCATTCTGCACTGGGCATGATTCACCTAGAACGTTCTTTGATGGCGCTCCAACCTCCGGACAAGGAGGAGCTGGCGAAAGCGGAACAGGAGTATCAACTGGCCGTGTCGATGGCCAGCCGTCCGCTCCCCCAGGATTACTTCCGGTTGGGGGAAGTGCGCACGATGCTAAACAAGGTGGACGAAGCCATTGAGGCGTTTACTAAGGCCGGCGAGCTGGGTCAGGGCACGCTGATCAAGACCTACGCCGACCAGAGGGTTCAGGAACTGAGCAAACGCAAGGCGCAGATGCAGCCGCCTGCGAAGCAGTGAAAGAGCTAATGCGGCTGGACCTTATTGCCCGTGGGGCATCGCGGCCGGGGCGGTGAACGCCCGGCAAGGCGCCCCGTGGGAGACATTGGCAGAACGGCGCAAGGCAGGCATGGCGGGATCTTCCCTGGACACGCTCCAAGATCTCCTCGGCTACCGCTTCCGTAACT
>JALHUF010000354.1 GCA_022866195.1 Terriglobia bacterium | reverse complement strand
TTGACGGCGAATTGCTGGGTAAAATTCGCCGCACCATTGGTATCGGTCATGGTGCCAGCCGCGAGGAGCAGTAACTGGCTGAAGTCCCGTTTATTGAGCGGCAGGCCGGAGACTTCCCGGCTGGAAAGCCGCTCCCCGCCGCTGGCCTGCGCCTCGGTTGCCGCCGCGCCCTGTTGCCCGGGCGCTTCACCCTCCTCGCTCGAGCCTGCCGGCGCCTGGTGATGCAGGACGAGTTGCCCTTGCTCCCAGGAGAGTTCCAACCACGCTTCCGGTCGTTCCCCCGCGCGGATTTCTAGCCTCGTCCCGCAGGCAAACCTGCGGCCCTGCCAGAGCACAGCAATGGAGTAGTCTCCAGCAGGCAGATGCGGGAACAAGAAAGCGCCGCGGGAGTCCGTGAGACTGGTGAATTCCTGGCGGCCCGCCGCCCCTCGCAACTCCACCGTGGCACCGGCCAGCGGATTTGACTTCGCGTCGCGCAGAAGCTCTCGCCACGCTGTCGAAGCCGGCTGGGCGGCCCCCAGGCCCACCGTGGCACCGAGCCACGAGCAGACGAGCAATCGCAAGACGATGCCGGAGTCTGTGCGCTTCAAGGGACTATGCGTAGCGTCCTCTCTCTGGCCGGCGACGAAGGCGGCACGAGCCAAAAGAATGCTCGCTTCACCCACTATCCGTCAAGACTCGCTGAGTGGGCGGCCAGAATGGCGGTTGTCTCTTGCGTCAATCAGGCCGGGTCCAGCGCTCAGACGCGCCGGAGGAGAAGTGTAAGGACTTTCAGTCAAGTAATGGCTCCACTCAGGACATAAACAGGTAGTACAATAGCCAATTGTCGTCGTAACGGGGAGCCTCGGACACTTCATGGCAGGAAAAACAGCTCGCTGGCTGGTTCTTCTTCTCAGCTCACTCGTCGTGTCTTCTTCTCCGCCCGCCTGGGCCTTCCCCACCACGCAAGACCTCAAGGGCGAGGTTCTCAATGAAAAGAACGAGACTATCGCCGGCGCCGTATGCACGCTTAATGGACCCATTCTCCCTGCTCAAGGCGTGACGGTCACCACGGGTGAGAGGGGCGGATTCTCTTTTCAGGGACTCTTGCCGGGCACCTACCAGCTAACCTGCGCGGCCGTGGCCTATCAGGCGGTCGTGCTGAGCAGCGTGGAGGTGACAGGGACGCAGGCCCCGTTTGTCCAGGTGGTCTTGCCGGCTGAGATCGTCGTCCGGGAAAAAGTCGAGGTCCGGGACAAGGCCCCCACGGTGGCTCAGGAGAGCACCACTGCTCCTCCGGTGAGGCTAAGCGGGCCGCAGCTCCAGACGTTGCCCCTTACCCAACAGAAGTTCAAGGCCGCCCTGCCCTTGGTGCCTGGCGTAGTCCGGACGCCGGACGGCAAGACAAACATCAAGGGTCAGGTGGAAACCCAAGGCATGCTGCTGGTGGACTCGGCCGAGACAGTTGACCCCGTCACGGGAAGCTTTTCCATCGAGGTTCCCATGGACGCCATCGAGTCGCTGGACGTGTACAAAACGGCGTACCTGGCCGAGTATGGACGTTTTTCTGGTGGGCTAACCAGCATCCAGACCAAGCCGCCCTCCAGCAAGTGGCACTTTGAACTGAACGATTTCGTCCCCACCGTACGCATCCGGCAGGGCCATATCGTGGGCATTGCCGACGACGAGCCCCGCCTCAACTTCACCGGGCCCCTCCTCCCCGACCGGCTGAACTTTTCCGAGTCGTTCGTCTACAGTTTGGTGAAGCAGCCGGTCAGGGGCTTGGCGTGGCCGCACAACGAAACCAAGACGCAGGGCTATAACTCCTTCACCAATTTCCAGTACACCGTCTCCACCCAACACTTGCTGACGGCGAATGTGAATCTGTTCCCGCTGCGACGGCAGTTCGCGGACATCAACTCCCTGGTACCGCAATCGGCCTCGACGGATTACGGGCAGCGCGGTTATTCCGTCGGCCTTACCGACCGCTACCTGTTCTCCTCCGGCGGGGTCCTCACCACGCTGGCCAGGATTACCCGGTTCTCCAGTTACGCGCATGGCCAGGGACCGGAGGAGATGGTCATCCAGCCTGATGGTCGGGGCGGCAATTTCTTCAATGCTTGGTCGCGAAGGAGTAACCAGGAGGAATTCCTGCAGAATTTTCAATTCCCCAGCCGGCGGTGGTTGGGGCGGCACACCGTGAAGGTGGGCGGGGATTTCGCGCACCGTTCCTATCACGGCTCCAGCCTTTCGCACCCCGTGCAACTGCTCCGGCCAGACGGCACCCTCGCGGCTCGCCTTGAGTTCTCAGGGCCTGCCTCCCTGGTCGCGGAAGATACCGAAACGGCAGCATTTGCTCAGGACCATTGGATGTTCAAGGAGAACTTGGCGGTGGACGTGGGCCTGCGGTTCTCCGGACAGACCATCGGGGAAAGCGCCCTGTTCGCCCCCCGGATGGGCATGGTCTATTCCCCAGGCCGCAACGGCAAAACCATTTTCCGCGCCGGCGGGGGCATCTTCAACGACCGCGTGCCCCTGCTAGCCGGCGACTTCACCAGCAACCCCACCCGCACCGTGCAATTCTTCGACGCCGCCGGTCTGCCCCAGGGTGCGCCGCTCGTTTTCCAGAATGCCTACGTGAGAGTGGACGGAAAGGGACGCCACATCATTCCGCCGGGACGCGACCTGGGCAGCACGCCCTACAACCTGACATGGAACCTGGAAGTCAATCGCGAGCTGCTCCCGCACGTGGTGGTCCGCTTCAGTTACCTGACCAGCCGCACCTTCGACGAGTTCGTGATGGATCCTCTCGCCTTGCCGGGAAGCGCACCCATCCTTCTCCTTACCAACACCGGCGGCAGCCGCTACCACGAATTTGAATCCACCTTGCGCGTCCGCGCCAGCGCGCGCGCCGACCTGAATTTCTCTTACGTTCGCAGCCTAGCGCGCGGCGTCCTTAACCCGCTGACGCATGTCTACGTGCCCTTCGAGCAGCCGGTCATCCGCCCGAACTTCTACGCGGACTTGCCCGCCAACATTCCCCATCGGGTTGTCGCCTGGGGGCGCTTCAAACTCCCCCGCGAGGTTACTCTCAGTCCTCTGCTCGACGTCCATTCCGGGTTCCCCTATTCGGCTGTGGATGTCTTACAGAACTACGTCGGGGCGCCCAACAGCCGGCGCTTTCCGACCTTTCTCTCGCTCGATTTGCGAATTACCAAGGACTTTCGCGTTCCTATCACCTCCTGGCTGAAGAAGCACAAGTTCCGCATCGACTTTACGGTGTTTAACCTCACCAATCACGTCAACCCGCGCGACGTGTACGCGAACGTCGCTTCGCCCCACTTCGGCAGCTTCCTCGGTTTCCAGCACCGCGTTTACGATCTATCGCTAGACATCGTCTATTGACCTGGAACCGCAAAGACGGTGCGGAGTTACGGCCCAGTTTCTGCGGTACACCACCGCCGAGGCCCTGCGCCAACTGCCTGACGATTGCATCCCTGCTGGGTTCGCCGCCGAATGGCACATTGGCAGGCAAAAGTCCACCCTACGGCAGACTTTTTCCGCAGGTCTGCGGCTGGCTGGGCCAGAGGAAAAGTGCGTTTCGAATCAGCTACGATGCCGGCGGGCTCTCGAATCTCGTCGGGAAACCTACCAGGGCCCTCAACTCACGCCCGCTCCCCGTCGAGACCAGCAAGGAGGCGAGCAACACGTCCAAGGTGTCGAGGAGGCGCGTGTTGCCGGTTTGAATCAAGTAATTGGCCATGCGCAACAACTGCAACTGGCGTGGTGAGAAGCTCTCAACCCCGGGCCGCGCCGCCCTCCGCCGACGGCTGGCGAGCATGTCCATAAGGCAATTGCCCGACACTGTGATGGCGCAGCGCGACACGGTTTGGCCGGCGGGGCCTTCGCGGAAGAACTCGCTCAGGGGCACCTCCAGCGCTGCGGCGATCCTGCGCAAGGTCTTGGGCCGCGGTTCCAGCCGGCGGTTTTCGATGCGCGATAGGTAGGAACTGGCGATGCCGGAGCGCTGGCTCAACTCGCGCTGGCTCATGCTTTTCTCGGTTCGGACCTGAATAATGCGCGTCCCAATGCTCATGCAGCCGCCCTCCCCATTTCCTTTCCCACGGGATCTTAACATATCTGTAAAAAAAAGTTCCCCCCTGCCCGCAGGTTCTTGACAAAACTGTAAACTGAGCTAAGTTTAAGTCGGCGTCAGGGGAACAGGGTTCATAAGAGGGAAAGGTGAATCCCCTGGGCGAACCGGAAGAAGTACGGGCGTCGGCACCCGCGGGAACAGAAAAGCTTTGGAAACCCAAGCTTCAGCCGCCGAAGGAATGCGAAACAAGAGTTTCGGTAGCAAGGGCGGTGCGTTGACCGCCCAGGAAGGTGCGCGGCCGAGGGGCGGCCGCAAGCAGACCCACTACCAGCAAGCCCACCGACCCGTCCGGGACCTATAACACACCCCAATCCTGCCTCATAAGCCCTGAGCCG
>JALHUF010000353.1 GCA_022866195.1 Terriglobia bacterium | reverse complement strand
CTGAGGCCAAACGCTACTTCAAGAACTACGAGCTGAGCTTGCGCCAGCTTGAGAGTGGGACTTACCTGACGGGAAAGCTTCTTCAACAGCACCACGGGCACATGTCGCTAGGAGCGGAGTTCAACATCAGCGTTCCCCTGCGTTTCAACCTGGATCTGGAAACCAAGGGTGGCGAGATTGAGGTTCAGAAGCTCGAGGGCACGCTCCAGGCGCTCACTGCTGGCGGAGATGTCCGCGCCGGGGACGTCACGGGGTCGGTGCGGGCTGAGACCGCCGGCGGAGACATTCAGCTCGGCAGCGTTGCCGGACCGGTTGAAGCCCGCACGGCGGGCGGCAGCATCCGGGTGGGCGACGTTAAGGGCGACGCTACGGTCCAGACGAGCGGCGGGGAAATCGTCGCCGGTTTCGTTCAAGGCTCTCTCCGCGCGGAAACCGCAGGGGGTGATCTGGTCCTGCGCGGTGCCTCAGGCCCCCTGGAAGCGCGGACAGCCGGCGGGCAAATCCAGGTCGGCGAGAGCGGGTCCACGGTCCGCGCCCAGACGGCAGGCGGCAGCATTCGGCTCCAGGGTGCACGCGGGCGGGTGGAGGTGAGGACAGCAGGCGGGAGCATTGACTTGCTGCAAATGCGGAACGCCGTTCACGCTGCCAACGCCGCCGGCGGCATCCTGGCCCAGGTCGACGCCGACCTGAAGAAGTTCGCGGCGTCGGAGCTGGAGACTACCGTGGGAGACGTTCAGGTTTATCTGCCGGCGAATCTCCCGGTTACCGTGGACGCAGTCATCGACATGGCGACCGGCCACAAGATCCTTTCCGACTTTCCCTTGAACGTCCAAAAAGAGGGGGAACTTTTCGTGCCCACTAAGGTGCGGGCCGAGGGTGCGCTGAATGGCGGCGGGGAGGTGCTGCGCATCCGCACCGTGGCTGGCAACATCGAGATTCGCAAGCTCGATCCGCGCATCTTGGAGCAGCTCCAGAGGCGCCAGGAGTCGTTCTGGAAGCGCTGGGAGGAGCACGAACGACAGCGGGAGGGCAAGCAACAAGAACGGCGCGAAGGCCACAAGGACGTCTTGTGAGCATCCAGGAGACGTGACGTGAGATCCATCACACTGCTCGTGTTGGCCTTGGGCTCGTGGGGTGTGGTTGCGGCAAGTGCACAGGAACGGGAGGTCTGGAGTGCACGTTATCCGCTCCAGCCCGCCAGCCTTGTAGCGGTGGAGAACGTGCAGGGCGACATCGCCGTGGAGGCGTGGGACCGGGCTGAAGTCGAAGCTGTGGTCGTCAAGACAGCGTCCGGGCCGCACGCGGACCCTGACGATGTGCGCATTGAGGTGGAATTGGGCGACCGCGCGCTGCGCCTGCGAACCGTGCATTCGAGTAACTCGGATGGAGCGGTACGAGTGGACTATCGGCTATGGGTGCCGCGACAGGTGCGGCTGGAACGGTTGCAGACGATCGCGGGCAACATCGCCGTGCACGGCATCGAAGGGAGCGTGGATGCCCGCACGCTAAGCGGGAACATCGAACAAAGAAATATCAGCGGGAGCGTGGTGGCGGCCGCCATCAACGGCAGCGTGGCCGTCTCCTTCCGGGCCTTGCCGGAACCGGCGGCTCCCGTCCGCCTGGATACTGTGAACGGGCATATCTTTCTCAGCCTGCCTCCCGGGGCCAACGCCGATTTGCAGTTGAGTACCGTCGCGGGGCAGATCGACAGCAAGTATGTGTTCGCCGTGAGCGACGTACCTGGCGATAGCTCGTGGCGCACCCGCTTGGGCCGGGGGGGCGTGCAGGTTCGGTTGCGCACCGTGCGCGGCAATATCCGGGTAACCGAGAGCGAGGAACTGCTGTGAAATGCGGCCGCAAAGGGAACTATCCGGAAAACTGGAGGAGACCATGAAACGCTACATCATCATTGTGTTGGGAAGCTTGGTCGTCGTCGCCCTGCTGGGAATTGCATCCCTCGGGGCAGGAAAGGACTCTGCCAAGGCGAGGGGGGTTGTGGCGGTTTCCGGCGACGAACCAGACGTCCTGTACTTCAATGCCGAGGACGAGGAGGAGCCGCCCGTGGCCGCACCCACGCCGCACCCTGGCCCAGGCGTGGTGGCTCGCCCGCACCCTGGGCGCAAGACGATCATGTTTCACGCCCTTGCGGGAGACGGAGCATGGTTGGGGCTGCGGCTCGAGGACGTGACTGCCGAGAAGGCGAAAGAGCTGAAGCTCGCGGGTGAGTACGGTGTGATTGTCAAGGACGTCGAAGAGGAGAGTCCGGCGGCCAAGGCAGGCGTGGCCAAGGGGGACGTTATCCTGGAGTTTGCGGGCGAGAAGGTTCGCAGCGCCGCGCATTTGCGCCGCCTGGTGCGCGAGACGCCGGCGGGACGCAGCGTTACGCTGCTGGTCAGTCGCGCCGGGCAGACGCGCACTCTGACCGCCAAGCTGGAGGCCGGCGGGGACCGGACCTTTCAGCTCCCGGCGATGCCGCCTATGCCGGACATGCCCGGGTTCGACATCAAAATCCCCGAGTTCGATTTCGTGTGGCATGCGCGGGGCGCGCAGCTGGGCATTTCGGCTGATGAGTTGACGCCACAACTAGCCCAATACTTCGGCGTCAAACAGGGCATGGGCATCCTGGTGCGTGAGGTGGTCGTAGGCAGCGCGGCTGAAAAGGCCGGGCTTAAGGCTGGCGACGTCATCGTGCAGGTGGACGGGAAAGACGTGGACACGGTCGGCAAGCTGCGTCGCGCCCTGGCGGGGGAAAAGGAAACGCAAGAGGCACGCAAGGTGACTTTGACTATCGTGCGCGATAAGCGCGAGCAAACGCTCACGGTCGAGCTCGAGCCGCAGGAGCGCATGGGTCCGCGCCGCATGACCCGCACGGAGCTGATGGGAGTTGACCCCGTAGAGATGCAGGAGATAGCCGCCGAAGCCCAGGCCTACGCCAAGGAGATGGAGGCCCAGGCACGAGAGTGGCAAAAAGAGCACCAAGAACTCCAGAAAGAGCAGCAGCGCCTGCAAGAAGAGATGCAACGCCTCCAGCAAGAACTTCCAAAGCAGATCGAGAGGGAGATCATCCGCGAGGACGTTGTCACGGGACTGAAGGGTGAGAGGTAGGTTGTGTAGGCGACAGAAGCCGCGGAGCTGGAGGACAACTCCGCGCTACAAGACGAGGAACTGCACGACAAACAGCGCGGCGAAGACGTAGGTCAGGACGGGGCATTCGCGCCAGCGGCCCGTGGCGAGCTTGCCCACAGCGTACGAAACGAACCCGAAGGCAATGCCGGAGGCTATGCTGAAGGTGAGAGGGATCGCTACCAGCGTCAGGAAGGCGGGCAGGTACTCTGTCGGATCCTCCCACTCGAGTTCTCGGACCACCTTGAGCATCATCGCGCCCACCACGATCAACGCCGGCGCGAGCGTCGGGTAGCGGATGATAGGGTTGCCCCCTGCGTCGGCGCCCACGGCAACGCCTCCGCCGATCATCGAGGCCAGGGGGCTGAAGAGCATCGCGGCGAGCAGCAAGAGCCCCGTCACCATGTTGGCCAAGCCCGTCCGCGCACCATCCGAGACGCCGGCGGCGGACTCGATGTAGCACGTCACGGTGGAGGTGCCAAGCGCCGCGCCCACTGTCGTGCCCACCGCGTCTGAAAAGAGCGCCTGACCCGAGCGGGGCAATTTCCCCTCACGCAATAAGCCCGCCTGCTGTCCCACGCCCACCAGCGTTCCTACGGTGTCGAAAAGAGCCAGGTAAAGCAGCACAAAGATGGCGGCGGCGAGCGTGGCGGGATGTACGCCGAAAAGCCCACGCAGGTCGAATTTCCAGAACGTGGGCGCCAGATGAAAGTCCGCCGAGAAGACGCCGCGGTAGTGAACCAGCCCAAAGCCGGCAGCAATCGCCGTCGTGGCGAGAATGCCCAGCAGGAGGGCCCCGCGGACACGGTAAGCGAGCAGCACGATCATCACCAGCAGGCCCAACACGCTCACCAGCGCCACGGGCTGACGAAAATCTCCCAGGCGCACCAGCGTGGCGGGGCTCGACACCACCAGGTTGCCGTATTCCAGGCCAATAAACGTGATGAATAGCCCAATCCCCGCGGCGATGCCGCACTTCAGGGAACTCGGGATGGAGTCGACAATTTTCGAGCGGATGCCCGACAGCGTGAGCAGGATAAAAAAGATGCCGGCCACCAGCACCGCCGCCAGCGCCTGCTGCCAGGTCAGGCTGAAGCCCAGAGGGGCCACGCCGCAGAGGGTATAGACAAAGAAGAAGTTCTCCCCCATGCCCGGCGCTAACGCCACAGGATAATTGGCCAGCAAGCCCATCAGAAAGGTGGCCAGCGCTGCTGCAAGGCAGGTGGCGTACATAACCGCGCGAAAATCCATGCCGGCCTGCGACAGCACTCCCGGCTGGACGAAGATGATGTAGGACATGGCCAGGAAAGTCGTGATGCCGCCCAGCACTTCCCGGCGGATGGTTGTGCCGTGAGCGGCAAGCTGGAAGAATTCGCTGATACGCATGGTGCGGACGGAATTATGAATTGTGAATTCTGAAGTGTGAATTGCGAACAATCACAATCCCCGGGCAGGTCTGACAGGATGCCGAAAAGCCCTCTTTGTCATGCTGAGCGCCAGCGAAGCATCTCTCGCTCGTCTGGCAACAGAGGACTTAGATCCTTCGCTTCGCTCAGGATGACATGCTCCCAGGCCTTTCTCGGTACCCTTCCAATTCACCATTCAGCCTTCATAATCCAAGTTTCAAGATACTACTTCAATTCAATCGAGATTGACTCCAAGGTCTCCCTGCCCGCGTTCGCGAATGAGTGGGTGCGGCCCGTGCCCGGCACGAACACGGCGTCGCCGGCTTTTTGCACGTTTTCCTTCGCGGCGCCGTCAGCCGCCACATCCCGGAGCGTCGAGCCATGGATCACTACAGAGATGTGGTCGAGCGTGTGCGTGTGCAGCGGCGTGCCTTCGCCCGGCTTGAGCACCCAGCGCGCCACTTTCACCTTTTGATTCTCCACTCTCAGCTCCGGCTGGACGACTTTCTCGCTCGCCAGGTGCTGCGCCAGGAGCGTGAGCGCCGAGACCGACAACCCCATAATTACTCCTGCCAGAAATCGTTTCATCATCCACCTCCTTCAGACTTAAGCCGCGGTGGCTTTGCGCTTGTCTTGCACCATCAGCGACTAGCGGCCAGCAAGTCCCTACGACGCCGTCAAAGCTGAAGGTTGACCGCTGACCGCTTCTTACACCAGAGCAGCCGCCGCAGCTCGCGCGCTTGCTCCGGGTTCTTGCGCAGGATTATACGCCGGAGGCGGGCAAACTCATCGGCGTCGATCTTCTGCACCGTGCCGCGGCCGCGATGGGGACTAAACGCGAGGATGTGCTCGAGGTCGGGGCGCCGGGTCAGAGGATTCTCGAGGCGCACAGCCTCACGGGGCGGGCAGAAATCGAGGAGCGAGCCCAGGCCTGCGTCCCGGCCGTCGGAGGCAGCGCGCGCCACGCCCACCACCTGCTTGCGGTCCACCTCGTAGCAGAGGAAGAGATCGCCGCGCTTCACTTCCTCGCGCAGGTAGCGCAGGCTGGAGGCGCTCCGGATCCAGCCCTCGTCGCCCATCTCGTAAGGGCCGCGCGTGCGCGAGCGGAAATACTCATCAAACTCCCACCCGCGCTTCGTGTTGACCTTGAAGACCCAAACCTTCATTGGGTGATTGAGTGATTGAGTGATTGAGTGAACGAAATGTTGTCCCCTCGA
This sequence comes from Terriglobia bacterium, assembly GCA_022866195.1. Lineage (GTDB taxonomy): Bacteria > Acidobacteriota > Terriglobia > UBA7540 > UBA7540 > JALHUF01. Next base: position 174 of record JALHUF010000353.1, on the reverse strand, counting down.
GCAGGGGTCCCATTCCTCGATCAACCAGTAGTTCTAGCTGTCTTGCGTGATGCTACGAAGATGGCTACCAGCTCGTTCGCCTCAGCAAGTAGGTTCTGCATTCGGGCCTGCGGTACTGTCCCACTTTCGACTAGGAGCTCCAGCCAGAGAACAGTTTCATCCGCCTCTTCGATG
>JALHUF010000352.1 GCA_022866195.1 Terriglobia bacterium | reverse complement strand
CCTCTGGCCATATACGAAGTCCACCTGGGTTCCTGGATGCGGGCGCCGGAAGAAGACCGCCGCATACTCAACTACCGTGAGCTGGCGGAGCGGCTGGTGGACTATGTACTCAAGATGGGTTTCACGCACGTTGAACTCTTGCCGGTGATGGAGCATCCGCTGGATGAATCCTGGGGCTACCAGACGACAGGCTACTTCGCCCCCACCAGCCGATACGGCACGCCGGAAGATTTCATGTACTTCGTGGACTACTGCCACCAGCACGGGGTGGGCGTGATTCTCGACTGGGCCCCCGCACATTTCCCCGGCGATGCGCACGGCCTGGCGCATTTTGATGGCACCTTCCTCTACGACCACGCTGACCCGCGCCGCGGCGAGCATCAGGACTGGGGGACGCGCGTCTTCAACTACGCGCGGACCGAGGTCCGAAGTTTTCTTTGGAACAGCGCACTCTTCTGGCTGGAGAAGTACCACGTCGATGGCCTGCGCGTGGACGCCGTGGCGTCCATGCTCTACCTCGATTACTCCCGCAAGCCCGGCGAGTGGGTTCCGAACAGTTACGGCAGGAACGAAGACCTCGACGCCATTAACTTTCTCAAGCGTTTCAACGAGATCGTGCACCAGGAGCACCCGGGCGTGCTGACCATCGCCGAGGAGTCCACCGCCTGGGCAGGCGTTTCGCGACCCACGTATGTAGGCGGCTTAGGCTTCAGCTTGAAGTGGAATATGGGCTGGATGCACGACACGCTCCTCTATTTCTCGCAGGATCCCATCCACCGCAAGTACCACCACAACAACCTCACGTTCTCGTTGCTTTACGCCTTCACGGAGAATTTCGCGCTCGTCCTTTCTCACGACGAGGTAGTGCACGGCAAGCGTTCGCTGCTCTCCAAGATGCCGGGTGACACCTGGCAGCAGTTTGCCAATCTGCGCGCGCTTTACGCCTTCCTTTACGCCCACCCAGGTAAGAAGATGCTTTTCATGGGTGGAGAGTTTGGCCAGTGGATCGAGTGGAACCCCAACCAGAGCCTGGACTGGCACCTGCTCCAGTACGAGCCGCACCGCAAGCTTCAACAACTGGTGGCGGACCTGAACCGGCTCTACCGCGCCGAGCCGGCGCTCCACGAAGTCGATTTCGAATACCTGGGGTTCGAGTGGGTTGACTTCCACGATGCGGACAATTCCGTGATTGTTTTCCTGCGGCACGCGCGCGCCCGGGACGAGCACGTGGTTGTACTGTGCAACTTCACTCCGGTGCCGCGCTGCGGTTACCGCATCGGCGTGCCCGAGGCGTGTTTCTATCGCGAGATCCTTAACACCGATGCGGCCGCGTACGGGGGCAGCGGTGTCACTAACTCGCCCGGCCTCTACGCCATGTACCAGCCCTGGCATAACCAGCCGTTCTGTCTGGAACTCACCTTGCCGCCCCTCGGCGTCGTGATCCTCAAGCCCGAGCGGCCAAGCTGAAGGTCGTGCCCTGCACCGGCTCCCGCGCAATCCGCTGGCAGGGTCAAGACTGAAAGTTCTCCTGGGATGTCTCCTTCTTGCGTTCGCCCTCCTGGGGCCGGAGCGCACGGCGGAGCAGGAACAGGCACCACCGCCGACGTCAGAGCGGGTGGCGTCGCTGCGCATCCGTTACCACTTCACGGCGGAAGCGGCTTATCAGGAGATCGAGGTCGATGGCACAAAGCTGAGGTTCACTTACTGTGAGGAATCAGGCCTCCTCGGTTTACTGAACCAGGCAACCCTGGAAGCCAATATGCTCAGCAAGTAGCCGGCTTCGACAAGTGTGGGCGCAAGCGGCCCGCCCCCTTGATTCCTCACACCCGTTGCGTAGGGCCACGCTACGAAATCAGCAGCCGGTCGATGCGCTTGCTCACATCGGTCAGGTAAGCCAAGTCGCCTTCATCAAGCTCGGCGATGACCGTTCCGCTGTAGCCGACCTCGGCCAGCGCCTTCCGCACCTCCGGCCAATCGACATCGCCGTCGCCCAAGTTCACCCATCTGTAACCGTCGGAAACGCGCTTGAAGTCCTTCAAGTGGACCTTGACAATGCGTTTGCCAAGCGTGCGGATCCAGTCCTGGGGATAGCCGAACAGCACCATGTTGCCCACATCAACGTAAGCCTTTACCCAGGGGCTCTGGAACTCATCCACGTACTGGGCGAACTCGAGCGGACTGAGCAGGAACTTATTCCACACTTGCTCGACGGCGATCATCACCTTGAGTTCCGCCGCCAGGGGGATCAGCTCGCGAATCTGCTTTTGCGAACGGGTCCAGGCATCGCGATAGAAGGTCCCGTCGCGATAGGATGTCTTCGAGTTTAAGACAGCCGGCACCAGCAGCACCGCGTCGGCGCCCCAAAGCTTGGCATTGCGGAGCGAGGTTCGCATGCCCTCCATGCTCCTCTCGACCACCCAGGGATCGGCGCTGGAGAGTGGGTGTGCCCAGTGGGCCTGGTTCATAACCGAGAGGATCTTGATTCCTGCTTCGTCCGCCGCCTTTTTGATGGCCTCGGCTTCGCGCTCATCCGGCGTCGTGTTGGCTTCGACGCACTCAAAGCCTGCATCCCGGGCCATCTTGAGGCGGTGTACATAACTCAGGTCTTCGGGCAGCATGCCCCACACCAGCCCCTTGATCAGTCGGCCCGTTGGGGCAGGCGCCGACGCAGCCGCCAGCGAGGCCGGCAAGCCCGCCACACAGGCAGCGGCCATCGAAGTCTTCAGGAATTCCCGCCGTGATGTCTCGTTCTTCATCGTTACCTCCCTTCGGTAATGCGCGCCTGCCGCTCGTGCTGTAGTGGCGGTGTCCTCGCCGCCGCGCGGCAGACAGAGACCGCCACCACAGGAGCGCGAAGGCCGCGCTTAGCCCAGCGTGTTCACATCAATCTTGGGATCGAAAACCTCGTTGGACTTCATCAATTCGTCCCAAGTGATGGCTTTCCCCGTGTACGCTGCCGTTCGCCCGAGCATGCCGCTCAGCGCGGAATCAGCGCCCGGGGCAGCCTCGTTGACGAAGTTCCCGCTCGTGATGCTCTCAATGAATGATTTCTGCTTCTCTGGATCGGCCTGGTCCAAGGACCCCTTGAACGTGCCGGCGGCCGAGAACTGGTCGCCTTCCTTGGCCGGGCCCAAACCTGCATCCCACTCCTCTTCGCCGGAGATGCTCATCCGGTGGTCGTAGTGCGCCTCGGTGCTGCCTCGGGTGCCGAAGAAGAGCACCCCGGCATCGAACTTGTGCTTGTTGAATTGCGTGGAGCCAAAACTGACCTGCACATCGTTGGGATAAGTGAAGACCAGGTTGAAGTTGTCGTAGCAATCGCCTGCGTCCTGGCGCAACTTGCGGCTGCCCGCTCCCACGGCCTTCACCGGGTGACCCTGAAGTATCCAGTTGCAGATGTCGATGACGTGGACGTTCTGCTCCACGATGATGTCGCCGGAAATCCTCTGGTACCAAACCCAGTTGCGAAGCCGCTTCTCTTCCGGCGAGGCGTTGGGCCAATCCGGCCGGTCAATGTGGGAGCAATAGTAGTAAGCCAGGCCACAGCCGATCGTGCCCAGCGCGCCCCCCTGAATCCGCCTGACGAGCTCCACATAAGGTGGCGCCTTGCGGATCTGGAAACCCACGGCCAAGCTGAGTTTTCCTTGGGCTTTCTCGCCGGCACGCTTTACGCGCTTGGCGCCGGGCACATCCACTGCGACGGGCTTCTCGCAATAGACGTGCTTGCCTGCCGCCACTACGGCTTCAAGATGGTGGGGGTGAAAATAAGGCGGCGTCGTGATGAGGATGGCGTCCACCTCTTTAGAGTTCACAATCTGCTCGTAGGCCTTGGGCCCCTTGAACAATTGAGAAGGATCGATGGCCGCGTAGCCCTTGGCCTTCTGCTTCTCATCGAAGTGCTTTTGCGCAGCCGCGAGCTGGTCGGCGAAGAGGTCGGCCAGCGCCACCACGCGCGTTTCCGTGTTGTCGATGAAACCGGTTCCCACAGCCGTGCCGCGCCCGCCGCAGCCGAGGATGCCCAGCCGCACGGCGGAGTTGGCTGCCGTGCCGCGCACCAGCTCGGGCCTGATGATCAT
>JALHUF010000351.1 GCA_022866195.1 Terriglobia bacterium | reverse complement strand
TCGCCGCGCGCCTGCTCGGGCGACATGTAGGCTACCGTCCCCATCGCCACGCCGGGGCTGGTGTGGTGCGCCTCGCCGAGGGAGGCGGTTTCGGCGGCTGTAGCGGCGACCTCCTCGTCGCCGGCTCGGCGGCGAGACGCCGCCGCTACAGAAGGGGTCAGCTTGGCCAACCCGAAATCCAGGATCTTGGCTTGGCCACGTTGCGTCACGAAGATATTTGCTGGTTTGATGTCGCGGTGGATGATGCCTTTGGCGTGCGCGGCGTCGAGGGCGTCAGCGATTTGGATGGCGAGGTCAAGCAGGGTATCCGTTGGTAGGGGCGCGACCACCCCTTGGTCCCCTCCTGAACCAGGAGGGGAACTCGCGGCGGCTCCCCGCCTCTGGGAGGAGGGGGTCAGGGGGTGGTGGGCAGCCAGCCGCTGCTTCAGCGTCTGGCCTTCCAGCAACTCCATCGCAATAAACGGCTGGCCTTCGTATTCATCAATGTCGTAGATGGTGCAGATGTTGGGGTGATTGAGCGCGGACGCAGCGCGGGCTTCGCGCTTGAAGCGCTCGAGGGCAACGGCATCATACTGTAGGGGCGCACCCACGTGTGCGCCCTCGTCTGGGCGGACACGCTGGTCCGCCCCTACGTTCGGCAGGAACTTGAGAGCGACCAAGCGCCCGAGCTTGGTGTCCTCGGCCTTATAGACCACACCCATACCCCCGCCGCCGAGCTTCTCGAGAATGCGGTAATGGGAAATCGTCTTCCCAAGCATGCGGGCAACCTGCCGTTGGTGGCCATCTTAGGCCGCGCCCTGGAACAAGTCAACGCGGTGTACTCGTTCACATGATTGGTGACACTTTTGAAGGGTGAGGAACAGGCAAGCAGTTCCAGATCTCTCGGGGACTGAACCAGTTAGCTTCGTACCAGCTAAAGAACGACAAACAAAAGCCCCTCTAAGAGAAAAACATGTAAAGCAAAGACCCAGCTCCCAAGCGAGCTGGGGGGGAAACATCAACAGACTGACGTCCTGATGTGTCACGCATCATTCTGAACGAGTACACGCGGAGCCGACAAGAAAAACCAGAGCTTCATTTCCCAGCATCGCAAGAGGGGCCTGGTTGCCGCGGGGGCGCTGGCAGGTTGCGGGCGTTTTTTGCTTGACAGCGAGAGGAATATGGTATAGACTGGGTTAATAGCATGAGCGTCGCTAAGGAGTTCCGGTCAGCCCGCCCGCACTCCGCACGAGCAACCCGCTCCCGCAGCGACAATGCGTCCATCGCCGCTCAGGTTTGCTCCTGCCTGAGGAACGGCAACAGCGAGGGAATGGCGAAAAATAAAGTTACTTGAAAAAAGGCCGAACGAAGCCGGAATCTTATTGAAAACAAAGGGTCGGCGTCAGAAAAACCCCCAAACGAACCCGGAATCTCTATGAAAACAGGGAAGTTGGGTGTCAAAAGCCGTAATGTCATTGAAAACAAAGCCGGTTATTCGTGACTATGGGTCACGAATTCAGTCAAAATACGAGGATCGGGTTCGAAGTCAGCGTCCTGCCGCCGCGCGGTGTCCCCCGAGACTTCACCGTCTCCAAGTAGTGCTTCACGCCCAGACTTGTGGCATGATGGGGCGCGCAATCACCCTCTTGCTTAGGAAGGTGTGCCGTGAGCAAAAGACTGTGGCTGTCAATCCTCCTAACCTTCGTCATTTGCCCTTCGCTACTCCTGGCGCAGGCTGCTCGACCCAAGCTGATAGACGCGCACATCCATCACAATGGTGACCCGGCATTCCTCCAGAAGCTCGTTGCCAAGCTTGACGCCGTGGACGGGCTGGCTCTCCTCATCACCGCGCCCCAAGACCTGAAGAGTGTGACCGAGTTCATCAGCAAGCACCCCAGTCGCCTGATCTGTCTGGGTGAGGTCCAGCTTGATGACCCGGTGGCGGTCGCACTCGTGGACCGCTTCCACGCGGCGGGTTGCCGAGGCCTGGGCGAGATCACCTCTTCGCTCAAGAACTACGACGACCGCAGCTACTGGCCCATTTACGAGCGGGCTGAGCAGTACGACATGATTGTGCTCTTTCACACCGGCATCGTGAACCGGCCGGACCCGACTATTCCCACCGACATCAGCGTGGACCGCATGCGGCCTACCACGCTCGATGCCATCGCCCGGCGATTTCCCAAGCTCACCTTGCTCGGCGCGCATCTGGGCAATCCTGACTACGCCTGGGCAGCGGAAATGGCGCGCTGGCATCCCAACCTCTACTTCGATCTCTCCGGCTCCTCGCTCATCAAGAAGCAGGATGACCCCACCTTTTGGAAGTCCATCTTCTGGTGGTCCGGCGTCGTCAGCCCGCACACGCCCGCTGGCGGCCCGCATGCCTTCGAGAAAATCGTCTTTGGCTCAGACGTGTTCAACGGAGAGCTGGAGGAGCTTGACCGCGAACTGGAACGCTACCACAAGATGCTCGACGCCTGCGGTGTGCCCAAGGCGGCGCAGGACAATATCTTTGGCGGAACCATCTGGCGCGTCCTGACTGCGAAGCCGTAGCGCAAGGTCCGTGCTTTGACCTTGCGGCTTTTTCCCTGCCCCTGAAGAGCCGCACCATCGCGCGGCGGACGGTGCGCTACCTGCTACACGCCCAACTAAAGGTGGGCGCCGCTAAGCCGTTCGATATCCGCTCGGACGGACTTCAGCGTGGGGTCAAGCGCCAGGGCGTGGCGATAGGTTTCCAGAGCAGGCGTCGCCAGGCCCATCTGATCCTGGATACGCGCTTTCAAGACTTCGAGGTGGGAATCGGCAAAGGTGCGCTCCGCCAGCAGAACTTCCGCCAGCGCCTCGGGGAGTTTCCCCTGAATGAAGAGCGCGCGGGCTAAGCCATAATGAAGTCGCCCGTGCAGCGGCGCGCGCGCCAGGCCCTCACGGAAAGCCTGCTCGGCGCGGACGATGTCGCCGCTGCGTTCATAATCCATGGCCACCATGTAGTCATGTTCGGCCACCGCGCGCCGCCCGATTTGCAGAAGCCCAAACGCGGTCAATCCCACCACCGCAAAGCTGGCGATCACCCGAAGCAGTCGAAATCCCCGGGGCTTTCCCTCTGCCTCGGCAGCTTGAGGCTCGCCTGACTGCTGCCTGCCGTTCTCAGCCGACCTGAGCAGATGGGGAAAAGCAAGCAGCGTGAAGAGCAGCAGCAAGGTGGGCGGAATAGCCAGTTGAAAATTGAAGAGCGAGTTGACCAGGAGGGCCGTCACGCCACCCGCGCTAGCCCCAATCCACAGACGGGTAGACCGCGGGGCAACCGCCAGCGCTTGCCGCGCTTCTCGCCCGTAGTTCCACAGCAGCCAACCCAGGGCTACCACACCCACCAACCCTGCTTCCAGCAGGATTTGCAGGGGATCGTTGTGAAGCTGCCGCGTATGGGTCCAGTAGCGAACGTATTCGGGATGAGACGCCAGGAACTGCGCCTGAAGTTCGAGAAACCGAAGCTGGAACGTGCCCCAGCCGTTGCCGAAAAGCGGATGCTCCGCAAACAGGGGCCAGCTCACGCGCCAGAGATAGACGCGACCCTCGAAGCGCGCCGCCAGGGTTTCGACCGTTTGCGTCAAGGGGGAAGCAATGAGGGCTGCCACAGCCGGGACCAGCACCGCAACCGACAAGCCTCTTTGGCCCGAGGCCGCCGCGGCTGGAGCAAGAGCGGTCTGCCTGCTGCCGCGCCGCCACACCAACCGCGCCAGCAGCAAGCCCGCGGCAAGTCCCGCCCAGGCGCCGCGCGAACGCGTGCCGATGATGGCTGCGAACATCGCGGCCAGCGACGCGCACCATAAAGCTTTCCGCCAGAGCTTCGGAGCTGTCCCCGCCAGCCCCAACGCCAGGAAAATCGCGCCAATCAAATACCCTGCTACGAAATTGGGATTGCCGAAGGTCGAGTAGAGGCGCATGCGCCCCACCATCGTTCCCCACACAATGCGGTAGTCACCGAATAGCAACGGGTCGTGGCCCAACCACTGCGCGAGTGCAATTGCCGCGACCACGCTGCCGGCCCCGACAATGAGCACGGCGAGCAAGCGGACTCGCGCTTCTCCCCCGCCCCAGGAAATCAGAAGCAGGAGCCAGAGAGGTCCACAGAGAAAGTATTGCGCTTCCCTGAGGCTGAAGCCAGGGACGGGGCTGTTCCAACAGGAAAGAAGGACGGCCGCCGCTAGGAGCGCCAAGGGTGGCCCCAGCAGAAAGCGCCTTGGCCAGTGGCGCTTCCCCCAAATGAGCCCCAGCGCCCAGATGGTCAGGCCCAGGAGCACTAAGCCTTCGGTGAGAACTAATTTGATGTAAGAGAACTGTTCGGCAAAGCCGCGATGGAAAGCAAAGGGAACTGCCAGAAGCAGCCCGGCGGCCAGCAGCCATCCAACGGCTGAGGTTAGATCACGAGATTGCGCTGACTGCATGCGCGGATTCTACACTAGTGCCGCTCCAACTATT
>JALHUF010000037.1 GCA_022866195.1 Terriglobia bacterium | reverse complement strand
TAGGCGTGGTGACAAACCAGCTCTTGCCGACGCGCATGACCTCCTCTGCAAACCGTCGCTGCGCGCCCGGGCCGAGGATGTGCTCGATGACGGCGTTGGAGAACACTAGATCGAAGCTCTTGTCGGGGAAGGGAAGGGAGCAGCCATCAAAGACCACGTAGCGTGAGTGCGGATAGTGCTCGCGCGCGCTCAGAACTTCGCGGAGTTCATTACCGCCCGCCACGATGCGCTCCGGATACGGATAGACATCTTCCAGGGTGTAGCGGAGAAAGACTTCGGCGCTCGCTCCAATGTCGAGCACCCGATCCTCCAGCCGCGGCGAAAAAAGCGAAAGCAACAGATCGAATTTCTTCGCCCGCGATTTGTGGCTCAAGTGCCGGAGAACACGTTTGAAATGGGAGTTATTCATGGAATTGGGGCAAGTCACCGACGCGGCGCGGTCCCTGCCGTCGCGGGCTGCCACCCACGCCCCAGGAGTGTACCTCAGATTAGGTTCTTCGCTCCGCCGGCAATCTAGGCGAGTTTCTGCCCCCTATCGTTTCGCACTAAAGGGGATGGCGATTTCTCCACAATGGCCCTCGGGAGAGTTATACTCCCGTCCGCGACGGCGAGAGTAGAGGGACGGGAGATACGCAGATGGCCACGGAAAAGCGGAGTTACGTGAACAGCGAGCGGCTCTATGCACAAGCCTGCCAGGTTTTGCCCGGCGGCGTGAACAGTTCGCTGCGCAATATCCAGCCGCACCTTATTTTCCAGAAGACCGCGGGCGCGCTGCTGGTGGACGCCGATGGGAACGAGTACATCGATTATCAGGCCGCGTTCGGCCCGCCCCTGTTGGGGCACAACCATCCGGCGGTCAACCGGCGGGTGGTGGAGGCGCTCGAGCACTGTCTGTTGCCGGGGGTGGGGACGACCGAGCTGGAAATCGAGGTGGCTCGCAAGGTGCAGCAGCATGTGCCCTCGGCGGAGCGAGTGCTTCTCTGTAACACCGGCTCGGAAGCCACCTATCACGCCATCCGGGTTTCCCGCGCTATTACCGGGCGAAAGAAAATCATCAAGTTCCAGGGCTGCTATCATGGGTTTCAAGATTATGTACTTAGAAACGTCATCAGTCCGGCGGAAAAGGTCGGTAAATTGGATCCAGGCTCCGCGGGAATGTTTCCGGAGGTCTTAGAAAGCACGCTGGTCTGCGCCTTCAACAGCCTGGACGAGGTTGAGCGGACACTCACCGCCCACCGCGGCGAAGTGGCAGCTATCATCCTCGAGCCGATCCCTCACAACATCGGCTGCGTGCTTCCTCAGCCAAATTTCTTGCCCGGACTGCGAGAATTGGCGACAAGTTACGGGGCGGTACTGATCTTCGACGAGGTGATCACGGGTTTCCGCCACCACCTGGGCGGCTACCAGGCCATCTGCGGGGTAACGCCCGACTTGACCACCCTCGGCAAGGCCATGGCTAACGGTTTTTCCATGGCCGCCCTGTGCGGCAAAGTTGAAATCATGGACCGCTTCATGACGCGCCCCGGCGGCGACACTTTCTTTGCCGGCACTTTCAACGGCAACGCCGTGGGCTGTGCCGCGGCCCTGGCGACCATGGAGATGCTGGAGCGTGAGCCTGTGCATCAGCACGTGTTCCGGCTGGGAGAACGTCTGCGGCAAGGCTTGCGGGAGATCCACGGGCGGTTAGGGATCAGAGCCACGGTAGCGGGCTTCGGGTCGGTGTTTCTGACTTACTTCATGGAGGGGCCCATCGAGAGTTACTCGGACCTGCTCCGCAACGACGCAGCGCGTTTTGTCGAATACCGGCGGCGACTCATCGAGCGCGGGAT
>JALHUF010000350.1 GCA_022866195.1 Terriglobia bacterium | reverse complement strand
TGACCCAAACAGAAATCGCAGTCGGCAAGATGTGCTTCGACGTGCGGCCTATCGCGCTCGGTGAGCTTCTGCTCGGCATAAGCAGCGAGCAGTGCTTCCTCCGGACATTTCCACGAGCGGCGTGCCGTCAGATTTTTCTGTGGGCGAAGGAGATTTCTTAATTGCTTTTCGTCCATGCGCCTCTCTTCCGGGACCAGTCAATCTTTCTCAAGTTCTCTCTCACTCCTCTTACACGGACACGGCGGGATTTTTTCCAAACTCCCGCGAAAAATCAGGTCAACTCTTTCCGCAACCTTTCCAGGATCTCCTTGAGCCGGTAGTCGGCCTTTTGCGCCGAGCCCAGCCCCGTGAGCCGCGCCACCTGTTCCAGCGTCAGGCCCCGCTCAAAGCGGAGACGTATCAGGAGGCGCTCGGGCTTGGGCAGGCGTGCCAGAACTCGCTGGAGCGCGGCGCGTTGCTCATTAACAGAGGCCAAGACTTCCGGATCGGGCTCCGGAGCTGGAATCTCCATCCCCGACGCTGGGCGGTCGCGCGTTGAGTCTTCTGGCAGGGGCTGGGCGATCGCCCGGCGGAGGCTCAGCAGCCAGAGGTGTCGCGGCGTAAGCGAGCGGTGAAGCCGAGCGAGACTCTCTTCCGTTTCCTCGCGCGTCAAGTTTGGAAAGCGCTGCCGTAGGGAGAGGAAAGTCTCCTCCCGCAACAAACCCTGCTCGAAGACGCAGCCAAATACTTCACGGTCGAGGGCGGGGAGACGAGCGACAGCTTGGAAGATACGGTGGCGACCGAATTCCTTCCGATACCAGTCGAAACAGAGATTTCGGACGACGGCGCGCAACCAGGTAGAAAAAGTTGCCGGGCCTGCGGGATGGAAGCGCCGCAGCCGCCGGAAACGATGCCGGCTCAACTCCTGGCACACGTAGAGGAAACATTCGGCGATCTGGTCGGGGTCCCGTTCAAACAACCTCACGACTTGCAGAATCAAAGGGGAGTGACTTTCCAAAAACTCTGCCCAGGCAGCCTGGGGGCTGCGGGAGCGTAGCTCGTGGAGAAGTTGAGTGATTCGGCGGTCCTGCATGAGACTCACTCGCAAGGTTTCTTCGCTACCCTGCGAAGAACCGGCCCGTTGCCCTATGCTCTTGGGATTCTGGACAGGAGTCTACACCCGGGTCTCTGGGGCCGCAAGGCGGTCGGGGGTCTCGGGCTTGTGGCCGGGAGAAAACCCTGCCCTGGAGCTGACGCGGCCCAGCACCGGCGCTTCGGGAAGTGAGCGCGGTGCCGCTTTGCAGACTCAGATTCCTACATCAGGGGATAGCGTCCGTAATCGCGCACGGCTTCGTAAAGGGCCAGCAAGTTCTCCCTCGGAATGCGCGCCTGGACGTTGTGCGTGGTGTTGAAGACAAATCCCCCACCCGCGCCAAAGATGCGGATGCGCTCATGGACTTCGGCGCGCACTTCGTCGGGCGTGCCGAAGGGCAGCGTCCGCTGGGTATCGACGCCGCCGCCCCAGAAAGTAAGACGCTCTCCAAAGGTTTGCTTCAGCCGGCGCGGCTCCATGTTCGCGGCCGAGCACTGTACCGGGTTGTGGATATCGAACCCCGCCGCGATGAAATCCGAATACAAGTTCCACACCGAGCCGCAGGAGTGGATAAAGCTCTTCCAGGTGGTGTTCTTGTGAATCCAGTCGTTGACCGCCTTGTGGAACGGCTGGTAGAGGTCGCGATAAGCCTTGGGCGAGATGAACGAGCCGTGTTGCGCGCCGAAGTCGGTGCCCGTGACGAAGACTGCCGCCACCCGGTTGCCCACCACCTTGAAGATCTTCTCGAGATTGGCCAGCCCGATCTCGCATTGCCGCTCGAAGACTTTGTAGATGTAGTCGCGGCGCGATACGGTGCTGACGTACCACTCTTCCACATCGCGGATGCCCTTGGGATGCTTCAGCCAGGGCGCGGGCACCAGCGCAATGTCGCCGAAGGCCATCCCGCCGAAGTTGGCCAGAATCGCCTTGTCGGTTTCGTCGTACAGCCGCTTGGCCTCGCGCGCGAAGTAGGCGAGATCGGCATCCGAGATGGGGCCGAATTCCTCCAGGTTGTCCTCGGGGTCCAGTTTGGAATCGTCGATAGGCGCCTGGCGCTTTAGCGAATCGAAGTAGAAGCCCTCCTTGGGCATGCGGGCGCTGGGTGGCACCGAGCGGTCGCCTTCCGGGTACATCAAGATGGAACCGTCGGGCTCAGGGTCGGTGTTAAAGGCTTCGGGCACCAGGACGGGTGTGCCGTCGAACAGGGTCCACGGCTTCCAGCCCTCATTCCTGAATCCAAACATGGTTTTGGGTCCGGGCAGCGGAACGACGTCCACACCCAGCGCCTCCATCAGGTCGGGCTTGATTTCACCCAGCATTTGATAGGGCTCCGCGACCTTGACCGGGGTTCCCGGGGGGTCGAGCCCGAGCGTCTGACGCAGCAAGTAGACCGAGCTGACCTGCATGCCCGTGGTAGGGCTGGCCCCCAGGTCAAGCGGCAACCGATCGGGTTCCTGGTGGTTCAGCGCGCGAGCGACGCGCTCCCTCGAAGTCATCATGGTGCTCCTCCTGCGAGATGGAAGCCGTTCCGGGTCCGGGGCGGGATTGTAGCAGTGTGCGTGCCAGGCTTCAATGAGCGGCTGCAAAGAACAGCGCCGAAACCACTGAGGCCGAGTAGAGAGCGATTGCTTGCGGAGTGCCGCGAGTTGTGTCATTACTTTGCCGTGGATAGCGGACAAGACGGCCCTGGTCTTCTTGGGTCTTCCATCGCTCAGCGTCTAACAGGACTCGACTAATGCCGCGGCGTCTGTGCTCGGGAAACCGGATGGTGGCGGAAGGCGCGCTGGCTGCTGGCTGCCGTTTTTTCGCAGGTTATCCGATCACACCGGCTTCGGAAATCTACGAAGTGATGATGCGCGAGCTGCCACGGCACGGCGGCATGGCGCTTTCGGCACCCGACGAAATCTCCTCCCTCTGCTATTGCGTGGGCGCGAGTCTGCGCGGGCTGAAGGCGATGACGGCCACTTCCGGCCCGGGCTGGGCCTTGATGATCGAAACCCTCCAGTACGCGCTGATGACCGAGACGCCGGTGGTGATTGCGGTGGTACAACGTCTGGGTCCGAGCACCGGCGGAGCCACGCAAGGCGCCCAGGGAGACGTCTGGCTGACGGAGTTCGCCACTTCCGGTGGCTACACCATTCCGGTGTTTTGCCCGAGCACAGCCGCCGAGTGCCACGACCTGACCGTGCACGCCTTCAACTGGTCGGAGCGGCTGCGCACGCCCGTCGTGCTGCTCTCGGACAAGGAAGTGGGCATGACCACAGAAGTGGTGGACGACGCAGTCCTCGCGACGCCGCCAGCGGTAGAGCGCGCCGACTTCGCTGGCGGGCGGCCGTTCCTTACATATGGCTTCGCGCAACCGGAGGAAGTCCCCGCGTTCGCAGCCGTGGGTGGGGAAGTAAAAGTCACCGTCACCGGTTCGGCGCACGACCAGCAGGGGCGCCTGCGCAAGAATGCTCCCGAGGTTATCGAGGTGCTGCGCCATCTGGAGCGGAAGATCGAGGTCCATGCCGAAGAGATGGAACTGGCGCGAACTGACCTCGATCCGGGCGCGTCCCACCTGGTGGTGAGTTACGGCATTACGGCGCGGGCGGCGCGCCAGGCCGTGGCCGCGCTGCGTCGCGAGGGCGTCCGCGTTTCTTTCTTTCAAGCTCAGACTCTGTTTCCCATCCCTCGCCGGGCGCTCGATTGGGCGCTGGCCGGGGTGGAGAATGTACTTGTGGCGGAGGAGAACCTGACTGGTCAGTACCGCGCGGTGCTGGCACGTTGCCTCGAGGGCAAGCGCGTGGTGGGCATCAACAGGATCGGCGGGCTCATCGCCCCGGGCGAAATCGTGCAGGCTGTGCGGGCGGCGGAGGCTTGATGGCCGAGAATCAGTATCTGGCACCTGACGCCAAGTTGCCTTACTGTCGCGGTTGCGGCCACGCTGCCGTGGTGCGCCACCTGAGCCGGGCCCTCGAGCGCCTGCAACTCCCGCCCCGGTCTATCGCGCTTACTACCGACATTGGCTGCGTGGGTCTGGCGGATTCGCTGTTTCCCTACCTGCACACCGTCCACACCACGCACGGGCGTTCGACCGCCTTCGCGACGGGGATGGCGCTGGCGGAGGTCGTGCTCGAGCCGGGCGGCTTGAAGCCCGTGGTGATGATCGGTGACGGTGGGGCCATGATCGGGCTGCTGCACCTGGTCCATGCGGCGCAACTGAATGTGGACATCACCGTCCTCCTCCACAACAACTTCCTCTTTGGCATGACGGGCGGGCAACACTCGGCGCTCACGCCACTGGACTTCGCGACGGCGACTACCCCGGGGGGCAATTGGACGCCACCCCTCGACTTGGTGGCCTTGCTGCGCGCAGCCCACGCGGGTTTCCTTGCCCGGCATCTTGCCACTGACGCGGCGCTGGACGCTACCATCGCCGAGGCCATTGCCTATCCGGGTTTCGCCCTGGTGGAAATCCTGGAACTCTGCACGGCCTACGGCACGCGTTGGAACCAGCTCACCGGTAGCAAGTTGAAGGAAATCATCGCCCGCCAGGGCTATCAGGTAGGGCGCCTGGAAGCTGAGGCCGGGCGTCCCACGCTGCGTGAGCTTTACCGTCGCGCACCTCCTTCGCGTCCCGCGCGGGCCGCAGCGCCCGAAGCGGAGAAACCGATGACCGCCTCGCCGCTCACCGCCGAACTGCGCTTGGTGGTGGCGGGGAGCGCCGGGGAGCGCGTGCAATCGGCCGCGGCGTTGTTTTGCCGGGCGGCGCTGGCTGCCGGCCTGTACACCACACAGAAGAACGACAACCCGGTGACCCAGGGGACTGGGTTCTCGTTGGCCGAGATCTGCCTGAGTCCCCGCCCGATTGAATACACGGGCATGGAGAATCCGGATGTGGTGATTGTCGCCAGCGGCGACGGCTGGAAAGAACTCCAGGCGAATGGGACGTTCGCGCGTTGCCGGCCAGAGACGCTCCTGCTGATCGATGCCGAACTCGAGGCGCCGCCGGCCCAGGGACGCCTGTTGCGACTCGAGCTGCGCCGCGCCGCTTCGCCGTCGCGGGCCGCGCTGGCGGGCTTGGCTGCCTGGCTGGTGCTGTCACCTTTCCTGCCGGACGCGGCGTGGCAGGCCGCGCTTGCGACTCTTTCTGCCGATCGTCGCGCTGAGCCGAGTGAGGCGTTGCGGATGGGGCGCGAACTGCGGGCGGATCGAACGGGAACCAATCCCTGATGCATGACGGGAGGAACTAAGATGGCGATCTTCAACTGGTCATCCTCGCGGCGAAAATTCCTGGCGCGCGGCGGCTTGTTCTCTGCCCTCGCCGGACTCTCCGGGCGTCGGCTGTTTGCCATGCCGGGGGCGGCGAAGACCCCGGCGCGGAAGAACATCTACGAGCGGCTCGGCGTCCGCACGCGCATCAACGCCAAAGTGACTTACACTTTCCTGACGGGCTCGCTGCTGCCCCCGGAAGTGGCCCGGGCCATGGAAGAGGCCGCGCAACACTACGTGTGGCTCCTGGAGCTCCAGCAGGCGGTGGGCGGCAAGATCGCGCAGATGCTGGGGGTGGACGCAGCCATGGTCACTTCCGGCGCGGCCGGGGCGATCATGCTGGGCACGGCGGCGTGCGTCGCCGGAAAGGACCTGGAGAGAATCCAGCGCCTCCCGGACATCACTGGCATGAAGAGCGAGGTCATCATCCAGAAGTCGCATCGCAACCCGTTTGACCACGCCAGCCGCAACGTCGGCGTGCGCCTGGTGGTGGTGGAGACGGCGGAGGAGATGGAAAACGCCATCAGCGAAAAGACGGCGATGATGTACTTCCTCAACGACGCGCAGAGCCGGGGCCAGGTCGGCCTGGAGAAATTCATCGAGGTGGGCAAGCGCCACGGCGTCCCTACCTTCAACGACGCGGCGGCCGACGTGCCCCCGTCTTCCCACCTCAGCGACTACAACAAGATGGGTTTTGACCTGGTGGCGTTCAGCGGCGGCAAGGGCCTGCGCGGGCCGCAATGCGCGGGACTATTGCTGGGCCGCAAGGATCTGATTGAGGCGGCGCTGCTCAACAACAATCCTCACGAAGACAGCATTGGGCGGCCCTGCAAAGTGGGCAAGGAAGAAATCGTGGGCATGTTCGTGGCCCTCGAGCGCTACCTGAAGGTTGACCACGACGCCGAATGGAAGGATTGGGAAGCGCGGCTGGGGGTGATTGAAAAAGCCGTCACTTCCGTGCCGGGAGTGCGCACCTCACGCTTTGTCCCGGAGATCGCCAACCATGTCCCGCATTTGTCCCTCCAGTGGGATGAAACCGCGTTCCAACTGACCAAGGTGGAATGCGCCCGGCAACTGGAAGACGGTGAGCCGAGCATCGTGTGTCTGGTGGAGGATTACACTCAGGGCTTGAGCCTCACGCCCTTCATGATGAAGCCCGGCGAGGAGAGAATCGTGGGGCGCCGGCTGAAAGAAATCTTCACTACGGCGCGCAGAAAAGCGGCCGGATAGGCAGCCGGAGTGCGCTCGGCGGCAGCGCCTCCCGTAGACGACTGTGCCTTTACGCGCGCGCTAGCAGCGCAGCCTGCTTTTGAATCTTCCGGACTGCCTCCGCGATCTGATCCATATCCGTTTTGGAGCCCAGCAGCATCGTCTGGAAAAACCAGACTGCTTCTTCGCACAGCTTGTCGTTGGCCGGGCAGTGGTTGCGCGCCTCGTAGGCGGCGATCTCCTGTGCCGAGTAGATGGACCGGAAAGCGCGCGACTGCAGCGTGTTCTTCAGGAAGGGCTCCTTATTGAGCGGCGCGTATCCTCCCGAGCAGGGAATCCCCTCCGCCTGCAAGGCCGCAAAGAAACGCGAGCGGGGCAGACCGGCGAAATGCGCCTTGTCGTACCGGAACATGTACAGGTGATAGGCATTTCGCGTGCACCCGGCGTACATGCGGGCGGGCCGGATGCCGGGGATTTCCCGGAGTTGCTTGGTCAGATACTCGGCATTCTCCTCTCGGGTGCGGGATTGTTCCTCGAGCCGGCTCAATTGGGAAAGGAGCAGCGCTGCCTGGAACTCGGTGATGCGGTGATTCGAGCCGTTGCGCACGTAGGGAAAGTCGTAGCCCGCTACGCCCCGGCCGTTGTTGTGGAAACTCTCGCACACCCCGATCAGCTCCTCGTTGTTGCTCAGGATGGCCCCGCCCTCGCCGCAGTTGAGGTTTTTCGAGGCCTGGAAGCTGAAGCAGCCGAGCTCGCCCAGCGTGCTCACCTTGCGATGCCGCCACTCCGCCAGATGTGCCTGGCAGGCATCTTCGAGAACGGGCAGCTTGTGTTTTTCGGCGATGGCCAGAATCCTGTCCATGTCCGCCGGCGAGCCGCCCAGATGCACAGGCAGAATGCACTTGGTCCTTTGCGTGATGGCGGCTTCGATTTTTCCCGCGTCCATCTGGAAAGTCTCCGGATCGGTGTCCACAAACACCGGCAGGGCGTGCACCAGGAGGACGACGTTGACGGTGGCGATGAAGGTATAGGGCGGGACCAGCACTTCATCCCCGGGGCCAATGCCGAGGGCATGCAGGGAGGTCAGGAGGGCGGTGGTGCCGCTCGCCGTGGCCAGGCAGTACTTGGCCCCCAAGGTTTGGGCCCAGGCCTCCTCGAAACGCTTGGCGTAGGTTCCGTCCAGCCGGCACCAAAGCCCCTGGCGAAGGACCTGCGTCCAGTTCTTGTCGTCGCGGTCGTTGATCTTGGGCCAGGAGGGGAACTGCATCGTCCGAATCGGCTTTCCGCCCAGGAGCGCTGGCTTCTCGGTCGCGGCGGATTGCCCGCTGGGGAACGAGATCGATTGTGCCTGGAGTCTCAGTCCTGCGGTGCCGGCGATGGCTGTGCCCAGAAAATGTCGTCGCGTCAGCTTGTTTTGCATGTGTCCTCCGTAGCGAAGGGTATTTTAGACCTTTTGGCGGGCAGGTGGTTACTTCGCTGGTCGAGCGTTTAGTGGTGCCGCAGGAGGAAACTGGTACGCCCGGGGTGATTCGAACACCCGACCCCTTGCTTCGTAGGCGTAAACAGCCCTTGAAAGGCAGGCTATGCCAGTTGGAATTTGCCCGCTGTTTATGCGGTTTTCCGGCTACGTGGGGCTAGAGCCGCGCCTGTTGAATTACTGCGTTCGCTGGCAGGAATGTGCACCAAAACTGTAACCAGATTCTGACTGTGACTGGCCCCTAATCGGCCTCATGCCCTCGCTGTGAAATGCCGACTTACACGATGAACGCCGTTGTTGCCTTCACATATCGGGGGAGAATGAAATGGAATGGCTCGTTGTTCTTCTGATCGGGCTTGTTTTCAGTTTCGCCATTGCGCGATGGGCAGAAGCTTGGGGGCGAACGTCTTGGGTTTATTTCTTGCTGTCTCTGCTTTTGACCCCTCTTGTCGGAGCACTCGCTCTCTTAGTTGCCGGTCGGCACGTCCCACGGCCTCAGAGTGGTGGGAGGGCGAATCCCAGGACGAAGTACTGCGCTAAGTGCGGTGCCCCTCTTCCTGTTGAAGTCTCGATGTGCCCATACTGTCATAAGCAGGCTGCGTGAACGCGGGCGGGGTTCCCACGCGATAAACTCTCGTTAGGTCGCGGCGAGGATAGAAAGGAGGAGTCTACGGAATGGAGAAAAGGGAGATGATTAAGGAAGACAGGCAAACCCACGGTCGGACCGTATGTCATGTCGTTT
The DNA here is from genome assembly GCA_022866195.1 of Terriglobia bacterium. Classification (GTDB taxonomy): domain Bacteria; phylum Acidobacteriota; class Terriglobia; order UBA7540; family UBA7540; genus JALHUF01. Next base: position 5,219 of record JALHUF010000350.1, on the reverse strand, counting down.
GGGTCCTTGTCGCATTGTCAGGATTCGTCGGTTGTTCATCAAAGAAAAGTGAAGATTCTGACATTCCAAGGCCGCCCCAAAGGCCCCCATCCGGAACTGTTGTGGGCACCGCCCAGTTAGGTCTAAAGAGCGGGGATGTAAAGAAGCTCGCATTTGTTCCCGTGAAGCTCGTAGAGCAGGAATTCGAAGTGCTGACGGCAGCCGAGAGGGAAGATATCGCGTACGACATAGAGGAAGGCATGGAAGCACGGAAGTACGACCTGATCTCCTCCGCAGAACTTGATATGAGGGCGCAAGCGAAGACAAGGGCGTCAGACGCCTTTAAGTCGCGGCTTCCCCAAAAGGCTGCTATTCCCGCCGTTAGAAGAGCTACGACCGATGGTACTGGTACTTTTAAGTTCGAAAATGTTCCCCCAGGCGTGTACTGGGTTGATGTCGATGGAACAGTAGGGATTAACTATGTCGGCTGGTCTGCAAAAGTGGAGGTCAAACCCGGAGAAACCACCTCGGTCGACCTGAATAACACGAACACTGAGTACGCATTCTTCTGGTAAGGGTTCTGCTGGCTAGACATGGGGGGCGCGGGTGGCGCATACATCGGGTAGGTTCCGATGTGTGCGATGAAGGGGAAACTGGTACGCCCGGGGTGATTCGAACACCCGACCCCTTGCTTCGTAGGCAAGTGCTCTATCCAGCTGAGCTACGGGCGCACGGTGGGGAACAACATCCTAACAAACAAAGTCTCGCACGGGGCGGCCCATCTGTCAACCAGCCATCCGCCGCAACGCGCGAGGGTCCGCGCTGGCCCGGCGGCCGGCAGGTTCGGGGCTAATTAGACTCCTCGCGGCCGTGGGTGACCCGGACCAGTTCGATGGACGTGCGTTCCCCTTCGCCCTTCAGGGCCACCACCTTCTCCTGGTGCTCGCGCTTGATTTCGAAGACGGTCTTCCCCTCGTGGTTTCTTTCGATGTACTTCGTCACGTCGCTTCCCAGGCGTTCCTTATAGAACCCCTTGACCTTGTCGAGGGGGTCTGACGTCTCGAATTTGGCCGCCAGCACGCGCACGTTCTCCTCGTCCCCGATAGCGATATTGACGCTGGCGGAGCCTTCGCCCTTCAGGCGCTGGGCGCCGGGGTAGAGCGGCAAGCCCAGGCGAGACTCATCCACCTCCCGGCTCACTTCGAGCGAGCCCAAGGGAGTATGGATGGCGACCTCTTTCTTGCCTTCCTCCACTCGCACACTGACGCCCCGCGTCAGGATGCGCAGCCCGATCCAAACCGTCATGACGGAAACCACGACAATCAGCGCCAGCAGCAAAAGCACGATCGCCAGAATGTGGCCTCTCGTGCGCGGTGGGGGCGGGGCAACAGGCGCGCGGGGAGGCTGAGGGGTTGTGCTCATATGACACTCCTCTCCTGCTTCGGCATTCTAATTGAATCTACGCCATCCGAACCGCCCCGGTTCCCCGAAATCGGGCCGCGAACGAAAAACCACTTGGCAAGCATGGCCATCGGACCAAATTCATTCGCGAGCGCCAGCGCTAAGCCGGGCTGTTCACTGCCTCGAACATCGCCACGATGTTCTCTGGCGGGATATTGGCCAGGATGTTGTGCACCTGCTGGAAAACGAATCCTCCTCCTGGGCTGAGAATCTTGACCTGCTCTTGAACGTGCTTCTTGACCCCTTCCGGCATGTCGCAAGGGAGGATGCTTTGGGTATCGCAACCACCGCCCCAGAACACCAGGTCTTTCCCAAATTCCTTCTTCAACTCCTTGGGGTCCATCCCTCGACAGGAGATTTGCACCGGATTCAGAGCATCGAGCCCAGCCTCAATAAGGTCCGGAAGCAACTCCCGGATTCCCCCGCAGCAGTGGAGCATGACTTTCACTTCGGCCAGCGCTTTGGCGCGATTCCACAGCAGCTTGTGGCGAGGCTGGAAGAATTCGCGATACATCTGCGGCGACAACTGCGGGCCAGTCTGCATGCCCAAGTCATCGCCGAAATTGATGATGTCGATGTGCTTCCCGACGGCTCCCAGAAACCGTCCCAGATTGGCCAGATGAATCTCCACGACCTGGTCGAGGAATTCGTGAGCCTTTCTTGGTTCGCTAGCCAAAAGAATGAAGAAGTTGTCGTTTCGGTAGAGGAACTGCCCCATCTCCAGGAGATTCCCCCCGAACAGGCCGATGATGGCGCGGTCGGTCTTGGCCCGCAGTGTCTTGGCACGCAACGACAATGATCGGAGACCATCAGCACCCTCGACCAACGGCCCAGGCGGGCTGGCGATGGCCGTCCACATGCACTCGTCCATGGCTGCGGAGACGGTCTGGGGACCAGCCGCGTCGGCGAAGGGGAAGTACGCCTGCTCGAAGTACAACGCTCCATCCGGCATACGCGCGATGGCTCGGCCGCTCTTCGACCGTAAGACCCATTCTCCCTGGCTGCGCTCCGGTAGAGCCCACATCGGCATCTGGCAAGGGGTGCCGTCCGGCAACGTCCAATCGGCCCACGCATTGTCCTCAAGGGCGAAGGCCCTGCCTAGTTCGACGGTATCGACGCCAAACAGTTCGAGCACATCCTCGTCCACGATGGCCAATTGCTGCACGGGGTCGTAGACGCGGATGGGTCTGTCCTCCAAGCCGAGGAATTTCCGCAAGCGGGCGTAGGCGATGGCCGCGATTCCCGAGGAGCGATGTCCTGAGAGGTCCACCGGCACGCGGTCGGGTTCGCGATGGTCGAGCGCGGTGAGCACCCGTTCTCTGGAGTCCATGGAATTCCTCCTCGCGCCGCCAGAGATGCTTGCGGGAGTCTACCACGTGAGGGGCGGCCGAACGCAGCGGGTACTGGCCTTCTCTCATCTCTTGAGCCAGACAGAATCCGGGTGCTATGCTGCACGGGACGCGTCAACTCAAGGCGCGCGCGGAGGGTGCCTCGATGAAGCAGCGAAGATTAGGCCACAGCTCGTTGACGGTTTCGGCCCTTGGCCTAGGATGCATGGGGATGTCGGAGTTCTACGGGCATCGCGACGACCCCGAATCCATCGCCGTCATCCATCACGCCCTGGACCTGGGCGTCAATTTCCTCGACACCGCCGATATCTACGGCAGAGGCCGCAACGAGGAGCTTGTCGGGAAAGCCCTCAAAGGCCGCCGGCACGAAGTGGTTCTGGCCACCAAGTTCGGCAACGTGCGCGAGCCTGACGGCCGCTGGGTAGGAATCAACGGGCACCCCGAATACGTCCGCCAAGCGTGCGAGGCCAGCCTGCGCCGGCTGAACGTGGAGAGCATCGACCTCTACTACCAGCATCGGGTCGACCGCAGCGTGCCTATCGAAGAGACTGTCGGCGCGATGGCGCGCTTGGTGGAGCAAGGAAAAGTCCGTTATTTGGGCCTTTCCGAGGCTGCGCCCGCGACGATTCGCCGCGCGCATCAGACCCATCCCATCAGCGCCTTGCAGACGGAGTATTCGCTCTGGAGTCGCGACCCCGAGGATGAAATCATCCCCACCTGCCGCGAACTCGGCATCAGCTTCGTGGCGTACAGTCCACTGGGCCGCGGGTTCCTGACGGGGCAAATCAAGACTCTCGATGATCTTGCTCCCGACGACTGGCGACGCAATATGCCGCGCTTTGTGGGTGAGAATTTCCAGAAGAACCTCGATCTGGTTCGGCACGTCCAGGAACTCGCCGCCGCCAAAGGGTGCACGCCTTCACAAGTCGCGCTCGCCTGGGTGCTTGCCCAGGGTGAAGACATGCTGCCCATTCCCGGCACCACGCGGCAGGCGCATCTGGAAGAGAATCTGGCCGCGCTAGAAATTGGATTCACGCCGGAAGACTTGGCCCGCATCAATGAAATCGCGCCCAAAGGCGTCGCCGCCGGCGACCGCTATCCCGAGATGGCGATGAAGGTCGTCAATCTGTAGCGGCGACTTTACGTCGCCAGGGAGCGCGGGCGTCCCGCCCGTCGTTGATGAAGATGGCGATATGAAATCGCTGCTACATGCGCCACCCGCCGCGGTCGGCATCATCAACAGGGCGTGAGCGGGCTGGCAGGAAGGCGACCGATGCAGGAACCAATCAAGAGAATCAGGATGCGAGAGTATAAGACAGACAGGTTCTCGGCGGGTGGCGCATACATCGCGCCTTTTGCGATGTGTGCGATCCACAAACGCTACCTATACGCCGGGATGCCCGTCACCCGCTCGCCGATGATGAGGGTATGGATGTTGTGCGTGCCCTCGTAATGGCCGCATCGAGTACCCACTGGTTGCCCGTTACTCGCCGTAGAACAACGGCGCAAGTTCTGCGCTGGGGACAAAGCGAGAAGTTTGGCGAAGAATCGCTCGGCAGGTTCCGGTGTCCAGTTCGGGGTGGTTGGGGATGGTCAGCGTCTCCCTCTGGCCGCCGGGGCCGATGCGGCGCAGTTTAATATGACTTCCCCGTTGTGAGACGACCTCAAAGCCGAATTTGCGCAGGATGGCAACGACCTCCTCGCCGGAGAGCCGTCTAAACCGTGGCAGGGTGCGCCTCCAATTCGAAGGTGACGAGAATACTGGGCGAGGGCGCCAATCCCAGCTCTGCCAGATCTTCTCCCTCCAGATGCAGCTCCACCGCCTCGCGCAGATTGCGCGTGACTTCGTCGAGAGTTCGCCCTTGCGTCACGACGGGGATCTCCAGACACTCGGCGACATAGCCCGATTGTTCTCCGTAACGAATAGCGGCTTTAATCGTACGCTCTAAGGTCATCGCTTGTACCTCCACCGCCTCCCCTGAAAATTCCCGTCGGCGCAGATCCCTGAAACAAAGATTAGCAGAGTCCTGCCCGGCCCTCAAGCGCTGGCTCTGTAACTCTACTCCCCTCCTGGTTCAGGTGGGGTCGGGGGTGGTCGAGCCACCACCCCTTAATCCCCTCCTCATCGAGGAGGGGAATTCGCTGTGCTCCCCTCCTGACGTAGGAGGGGCTGGGGTGATCGAGGCTGGCGCAGACCCTTGGGGTCTGCGGATTGATTTCTCCTCATCCCTGACACGCCAGCGTGAGAGGGCCCGCGCCCGCCTGTGCCTTGTACTCCGTTCGCGTGTGGGTATACTCTGCATTTACCGAAAGGCGGGCAGTCTATGAAAAGTGCGACTGAGGTTTGCCGGTTGGTGAAAGGCCGGGCATTTGTGACTGTCCAGAAGGAGACCAGCGATGGAGCGGAAGGCGCGGGATGGACGTGACTCG
>JALHUF010000349.1 GCA_022866195.1 Terriglobia bacterium | reverse complement strand
CCAAGGCAGCACGGTAGGGTTGGTGCCAGCGATCATCAAACATGGAGCGATGAAGGTCTCCCTTGCCGGAAAACAGTTGACCGGCCAGAGCCACGGCCCGCTGCAGGTTGTGGACCGCGTCGGGGCGGGAATATTGTGCGGGCAAGACTTCGCGCGCCTTCTCGGTGGGGAGAGCGAAGTCGGGAATAACCAGGACCAGCTTGATGATGTCCGGAACCGGGCAGGAATAGGACAACACCCGCTCGCCATGCTGAAGGGCCACAGTGAAACCCCCGTGCCAGGCGGCCGCGACGTTGTCAGGATGGCCCTCGAGTTTGGCCGCAAGTGAAATCAACTGCTCATCGAACAGCGTCGTATCGGCCAGCCAGTGGCAAGCCGCCAGCGACCCGACAATCGCCGCCGCACTCGAGCCGAGCCCCACCCCGATGGGAATTTGATTGTCAATTTCGAGGTCAAAACCTTTGGGCTTGCGCCAGCTTTCGAGCGTCTGGCGGATGGTGTGGGCGATGAGGTTGGATTCGTCCGCGGGAATGCGCTCGGGCGTCACGCCGCGATACTGCACGGTGATCTTGCGGTCGGAGCGTGGCGTGACGTGAATGTCCAGATACAGGCTCAGCGCCAGCGCGGCACAGTCGAAGGCGCAGCCCAAGTTCCCGCTCGTCGCGGGCACGCGCACGGAAATCCGTTGAGGCATCTCCCCCTCCGCTCAGCCAGCGGAAGGCGTCATAATAAGCGAGACCAGCCGATAACAACAATGGCTAAAATCAGTGGGACCGCACGGCACGCTTCTATCACCCGGCATGCGGACGTCAGCGGGCTTTTCGAAAGGGGAAGTCCCTCGCCGGGAGCTGTCCGGCCTGGCCTGCGGAGCGGCGCATCGCTTAGTCGGCGGGGAGCTTGGCCTCTGCGAGGATGAAAATCGCGGTGTCCGCCCGCAGGTTGGGGAGAAATCTCACTTCCGTGCAGGCACCGGAGGAGGAGGTCCGCAGGGGGATATCTCGCAGGATCTTCAACCCAGCTTTTCGGCAGAAATCCCGGAAGTCAACGATTGTCGTCAGGTGGATGTTGAGGGTTTCGTACCACTCATGAGGCAGCTTTTCGGTCTTCGGCATACGACCTTTGAGGAAAAGCTGCAAACGCACCAGCCAGTGAGCGAAATTCGGAAAGCTGACGATACAGCGCTTCCCCACGCGCGCCATCTCCCGGATGAGGATCATCGGCCGATGCAACACCTGGATGGTGTTGGTCGATATGACGTAATCAATGGACTTGGCGGGGTAATCCGCCAACCCTTCGTCCAGATCGCCGTGGTGGACACTGAACAGACCTTTGGCCACGCAGGCCTGAACGCACGCGTCCGACAGCTCGATGCCCTCGGCCCGAACCTTTTTCAAGACCTTGAGCGCGAGGAGAAGGTCGCCCTCGCCGCAGCCCAGGTCCATGACTCGCGCGCCCTCTTCGATGAGGCCGATAATCAGCTTGTGTTCGGGAGTGAGGCGTACGACGGCCCCCGTGTCAGGCAAGCGAACTTCTTCGGTCCCTCCGCCCATATGCTATGCCTTCTGGTTCCAGCCGTGGCTAAGAAAGTTGGTGATGAGCGAACTCAGTTGTTCGGATTCCAGCAGGAAGGCATCGTGCCCATAGTCAGTCTGAATCTCCGTGAAAATCACGTAGGCGTCCACGCGCCGCAGGGCGCTGACAATTTCTTTCGACTGGTATGTCGGGAACAACCAGTCCGACGAGAAGGAGATGACAAGAAACTTCGCTTGGACGCCGGCAAAAGCCTCTTCCAGACTCCCGTAAGCTTGGGTGAGGTCGAAGTAATCCATGGCCTTAGTGATGTAAAGATACGAGTTGGCATCGAATCGCTTGACGAAATGATCTCCCTTGTAACGAAGATAGCTTTCCACCTGGAAATCGGTCAGAAAATTGTACCCGTACACAGTCTTGTCTTGCAGCTTCCGGCCGAACTTCTGGTGCATCGAACGCTCGGAAAGATAGGTAATGTGGCCGATCATCCTGGCAATGGCCAGACCCCGGCGGGGGACCATCTTTCCGTAGTAGTCTCCTTCCCGCCAGTTCGGATCAGACTGGATAGCCTGCCGGCCGACCTCATTGAAAGCAATAGCCTGGGCGGACAGTTTGCTCGTGGTCGCAATGGGGATGGCCAGGCGCACCCTGTCAGGGTAACTGACCACCCACTGCAACACTTGCATTCCCCCCGACGATCCGCCGGCGACGCACAACAACTGCTCAATTCCCAGGTGGTCGATCAGGACTTTCTGGGTGTTGACCCAATCGCGAACCGTGACGATCGGAAAGGAAAGCCCATAGGGCCGTCCGGTCTGCGGGTTGATCGAGCTGGGTCCGGTCGAGCCCTGACATCCCCCGATGACGTTGCAGCAGATCACAAAATACTTTCGTGTGTCAAAAGCCTTGCCCGGCCCGATCATGATGTCCCACCAGCCGGGTTGCTTGTCTCCCGGGTGATGATAGCCGGCCGCATGGGCGTCCCCGGAGAGGGCGTGGACGATGAGGATGGCGTTGTCTTTCGCCTGATTCAGCTCACCATACGTCTCGTAGGCGAGCGTAATGGGGCCCAGGGGCCGCCCGCACTCGAGGACCATTTCGTTGGGTGGCTCGGCGAAAGTGAGGTACTTGGTTTCAACGATCCCGACCGATCCCGCCTCCTGCATGACCTTTTCCCTCGGTTCCTGCCCTGGTTGCCGCGTAGGCACCTCCAGCCACACCGGGTAATCGCTACGCGGCTGAAGGCCACGCGAGGCTTGCCTACTTCCCGGAAGCTTGGAGCGCCTGGTCGATGTCCGCAATAATGTCTTCGATAGTCTCCAAGCCAATCGAGAGCCGGATGAAGTCCTCGGTTACACCCGTCTCCAGCTGTTCCGCCGGGGTCAACTGCTGGTGCGTCGTGCTTGCCGGGTGGATGACCAGGGACTTCGCATCGCCAATATTGGCGAGGTGGGAGAGCAGCTTCACGGCGTTGATGAACCTGATCCCGGCCTGTGACCCACCCTTGATTCCAAAGCCCACGATAGCCCCGAAGCCGTGCTGCAAGTATTTTTTGGCCAGCGCACGCGTGGGATGACTAGGCAGCCCGGGATAATTCACCCACGTGACGGCAGGATGATCCTCCAGGAACTGTGCAACCTTCAGGGCGTTATCGCAGTGTCGCTGCATCCGCAGCGAAAGGGTCTCAATTCCTTGCAGGATTTGAAAGGCGTTGAACGGGCTCAAGGCCGGACCGAGGTCGCGCAACAACTGCACCCTTGCCTTGAGAATATAGGCAAGGTTTCCGAATGTCTCCACGAACTTCAGATTGTGATAAGTGGGGTCCGGCTCGACGAGTTCCCGGAACTTGCCATTGGCCCAATCGAACTTCCCGGAATCAACGATGATGCCGCCGATCGAAGTTCCATGCCCTCCCAGGAACTTGGTCAGCGAGTGGACGATGATATCCGCGCCCCACTCGAATGGACGGCAAAGGTAAGGCGTCGCCACGGTGTTGTCAATCATGAGCGGGATTCCGGCATCGTGAGCAACCCTTGCTACCGCCTCGATGTCAAGCATGTCGTTCTTGGGATTGCCCAGAGTCTCCGCAAAAATCAGCCGCGTTTTCGGCGTGATGGCTTTCCGAAAGTCCCCCGGCTCAGAAGGGTCAACAAACGTGGCTTCGATGCCCATCTTGGGCAGCGTGTAGTGGAACAGGTTATATGTACCCCCGTAAAGACTGGCGGAGGAAACGATCTGTTCGCCGGCGCGGGCAATATTCAGGACGGCCAAAGTCTCGGCGGCTTGTCCGGAGGCCGTCGCCAGCGCCCCCACCCCGCCCTCAAGTGCTGCGACACGTTCTTCCAGCACCGCCCAGGTGGGGTTCATGATGCGGGTGTATATGTTGCCAAATTCCTTCAAAGCGAAAAGGTTAGCGGCATGAGTAGTGTCCCTGAAGACGTACGAAGTCGTCTGGTAAATAGGGACTGCTCGTGCCCCGGTTGCTGCGTCGGGCCGCTGCCCGCCGTGGAGAGCGATCGTGTCGAATCCAGGTTTCTTTTCCAACGAATCCTCCTCCCAAAAATTCCCACTCTGACCTGACAGGAATCCCTTTCACGCACGCTGCCGCCAGCGGCGCCACAAAATACCCGCCTCTAGGCCCGGCCGGCGGTCTCCAGATTCAGGTATTGCTCCTCGAAGTCCGCCAGTCGCGGTCGGATGGCAGCGGACTCCTCGAAGCGCCCGTTGACGGCACCCACCGTCTTCAATCCATTGCCGGTAATGGCCAAGATGATGGACTCATCGGGATTCAGTTGCCCTTGGCGAAGGAGTTTTCGGGCCCCCGAGACCGTGACTCCACCCGCGGTCTCCGCGAAAATCCCCTCTGTTTCGGCGAGCAACTGGATGCCTTCGACAATCTCCTCATCACTGGTGTCTTCGCCCGCGCCGCCGCTCCCCAGGATGGTCTTCACGGCATAATAGCCGTCCGCCGGATTTCCAATGGCCAGCGATCGGGCACTGGTCGAGGGCTTCTGCGGCTGAATCTCGGTGGTGCCCTTCTTCGCCGCGGTGGTAATGGGCGAACAGCCGGTGGCCTGTGCGCCGAAGAATTTCGTCGGCGCAGCTTCCACCCAT
>JALHUF010000036.1 GCA_022866195.1 Terriglobia bacterium | reverse complement strand
TGCACCATCCGGTCCAGGTTCAGGACGACCACGCGCCGGGGGGCAGCAGGTGCGGCCCCGCCGAGCGCCAGCCCGCCGGCCGTCAGCGCCATTCCCAGGATGAAGACGAACTTGCCATGTTTGGTGTTCAAGGTTTCTTCCCCGCTGCGGGCGCGGATTTGGAGATCTGCTCCAGCAACTCGCGCGCCGCGTGATTGTCAGGTTCCAGGTTGAGCGCCGCCCGGCCCTGCTCGCGGGCCGCTTGCGGCTGGTCAAGCTCAAGATAGACCCGCGCCAGAGCAAGATGAGCGGCAACACTCTCCTTGAGCCGGAGCGAAGTTTCCAGTTCCGTCGCCGCGTCCCGGGGGCGGCCCTCAGCTTGGTAAACCTGGGCCAGGGCCAGATGCGCCTCGCCGTCTCTGGGCAGCAACGACGCAGTTTCCAGGAGTTCATGCTCGGCTTCGTTCAGTCGCCCCTGCGCCAGGAATTCCCTGCCGCGGGCCAGGTGCACCGCTCCGTGCCGCTCTGCCGGCTCGCCCTCCAGACTTTTTTCCAGCGCGTTACGCACGGCCAGTGAGAGCAAGCGGTAGGCGCGACCGTCGTAGTTTTTTTCCAGGCGGAGGTGCGGCAACAGATCCGGGCCCGCCTCGCCCGCAGAATTCCCCTCGTGTTCCGCCAGCCAGCGGAATTCGCGTTCCTCCCCCTCCGCATTGCCCAGGTTGCCCAGCGCCCCGGCCAGCAGCGTGTGGGCCTCGGGATCGTCGGCAGCCAAGCGCACAGCCTCCTCGAGGTAGCGGGCCGCATCCTTGTATCTCTTCAGCAACGACAAGCAGGCTCCGAGATTGAAACAAAAGACCGGGTCGGTGGGATCGCCCTGGTAGGCGCGCGCGAAGCTGGCCGCAGCTTCTTCGTACCGGCCGCGCCGGGCCTGCATGAATCCCAGGTTGTTCCAAACCTCGTTCAAGGGGATTTGCCGGGAGAGTCCGGCGAAAGCCCGCTCGGCCGCAGCCTCATGGCCCAGAAAGAACTCGTCCACGCCCAGGAAGAAGAGCGACTCCAGGTAATTCGCATCCTTGGCGTCGAGCTTGCGCAGCCAGAGCGCGGAATTCTCGTAATCTTTTTGCTCAAAACAGTACCGTCCCAACTCGAGGGCGGCGCGACGATCGGCGGGGTTCAAGCGGTCGGCCTCGCGCAGGAAACGCACCCGGCTTTCTGCATCCGTCGCCAGTAATCCACGAACGTAGTTCTCGAACGCGTCCAGACGGACTTCCGGGAAGAGCCGCCCAAAATCCTCCTCCTTGCCCACCGTGAAACCCGGCTCCTGCGTGGCCAGCAGCCGCCAGGCCAGTCGCGTTTGGAGATCGACCAGGTCGGCAAGCTCGCCGGTTGCCTCCAAGGCCGGGGCCAGGTGCAGGCGATGAACGTCCAGCAATTGCGCGCGCGCCATCAGCCGTTGGCCCTCAACGGTGAAGCTTCCCTTAAGTGCCCAGTCCACGCCCAACGTCTCGGCAACCTTGTAGACGCTGGCCAGGGTCAGCGGCGTTCCCGGGGGAATTCCCAACTGCTCATAGGCCGCGTTGCGCTCCGCCCGACTGAGCAGGAAGCGGTCCGGAGCGGACAAGCGCGAGGATAGCGTCTCGGCGAAACTTTCGGAGATCCAATTGAGATCCGGGCGTGCACTTTGGTTTTCGAAGGCGAGAACCAGGATAGTACGCGCGGCGGAGGCTCCCCGGAGGTCGCCTGCCCCCAGCAGCAGGATCAATAATCCCAAGGCCTTCTTCATGCGGCCAGCCTGCCCACATTATAGCACCGACACGGACGCGCCCGCGTCGGTGCTGCGCAGACTCAGCATGGGAGGAACAGCGACCGTTGCCCCCCCCAGCCCGCGGCGGTGCGGATCATTCCTTGATTGGCTTAGGGGGATTCGCTCGCAACTCGATATAGGCGGGAAACTGGCTGATCTTCTTGAAATCCGGGTCTTCCTCCAGCAGTTTCAGGTCGTCGAAGCCGTCCTCGAAGGCGCGACGCAAATAGCGGACGGCCTCCTCGGCTCGACCCAGCGAGGCGAAGACTTTGGCCATATAAAAATAGAATTTCACGTCCGTGCCTCGCGCCTGCACGACGGTGCCGAGCGTTGAGCGGTCCTTGAGTACATTAGGATCAAGCGCCAGGGCCGTGCTCCATTCCTCGATGGCCTGGCTGATGTTTTTCATCCGATAGTAAGACGTCCCCAGATTGATGTGGAAGGAGGCCCCTTTGGGATTCAGCTTGATGGCTTGCCGATAGTACTTGAGGGATTTCCCGGGTTTGTCCTGCAGGTAATAAGTCGTGCCCAGGTTGTTCCAGGGCTCAGCAAAAGTTTTGTCGCGCTTTGTCGCTTCCTTGTAAGCCTTGCGCGCCCTCCGATAATCCAATTGCTGCTGGTGAGCAATCCCCAGCTTGTTCAACAAGGCGGGGTTGGTACGGCCGGTGGCGGCCAGCGCGCGATTGTAATAGTCCACCGCGTCCGCATAAGCCTTCCGGGCCATGAAAATGTCGGCCCGCTCGTCTAGCCCGAGCTCGCGCTTGGCGGGTTCGGGGACGGTGGTCCCGGGAGCAGGCTCCGGAGTGGGGAGAGTGGGTGGCGCTTGCTGCTCCTCGGTTTGCTGTCCGACCGCCAAGCCCGCCGCCACCAGGCCTAGCAGGCAGCCTGCCAGGACCCCAAGCATGCGCATGCCAATTGTCGCTCTCATGTTTCACCCTCGATTTGGCAAGGGAGTATAGCCGCTCTCGATGGCGTTTGCGACCTTTCTTGTCCTAAGGGTCAGCTTTCTTGGGAGGAGGTGTTTGAGCCTTGGGCGCCGAATCCCCTCCCTTGAAGATGGACAGGAACTTGCGCACCACCCCGCCCTGCTTCTTCGCCGGTGGTGGCTGCTCCGCCTGGGCCGTCGGCGGCGGCGCGCTCGCGCCTCCCACCGAGGGCGGGGGCGCGCCGGGAGGCAACGGCAGGGGTGACTTCGCGGTGGCTGCGGGTGCGAGTTGAGTCTTGCTCGCTTGGAAGATCCGGCACAGGATCCCGGAAGCTCCGCTCTCACGCAATCCCGTCGCCACGGGTTCCGTTCCCGCGATGAAAATCTCATCCCGCGTCAGCGGAGAATCAGCACTGGCCAGGAGGTTCGTGCGATTGTCGATGGTGGCGGTGACGATCCCCTCGGGCGCGCTAAACGGCTGCGGATCCTGGTAAGCCGGCACCTGAGTGGCGCGCTTCATGAACTCTGTCCACACGGGGAGCGCGGAGGCGGCGCCGGCGAGCCGGAGTTCCCGATCGTCATCGTAACCGACCCAGACTATCGCCAGGAGGTTGGAGGTGAAACCCGCGAACCAGCCATCGTGAGAAGTCCCGGTCTTCCCCGCCGCCGGCAGTGTGAAGCCCCGACTGCGTACCCCAGCCGCGGTGCCGTTCGCGATCACGCTTTGCATGAGGCTGACCATCAGATAGTTCACGCGCGAATCAAGCACGGGGCGCGTTTCCACCGGGCTGCGCCAGAGAATGCGCCCCGCAGCGTCGTTGACGGCCAGGATGAACCTGGGGGCCACGTACTGGCCACGGTTCGCGAAGATGGTGTAGGCGCCGGCACTTTCCAGCGGCGTCGCCACATACGCCCCTAACGCCAGAGCCGGCGTGGCCAGAAGTTCGCGGTTGATGCCGGCCGCCACTGCCAGCTTCCGCACCTTGTCATAGCCCACCATCTCCGCCAGACGCACGGTGGCCACATTGAGGGACTGCGTCAGCGCCTGGCGAACCGTTGACGGGCCGTAGTATTCCTTCTTGTAGTTTTCGGGTTCGTAGGGCTGATCGCCAAACTGGAAGGTGGTCGGCTCGTCCACCAGCATCGTCGCCGGCGTGACCACGGGCTGTGAGCCATCCACGCCCGAACTCAAAGCGGCAGCGTACACAAAAGGCTTGAAAGAGGAACCCGGTTGGCGCCGCGCCAGCACGTGATTCAGTTGGCTGACGCCGTAATCGCGTCCCCCCACCAGCGCGCGCAGGGCACCTGTGGCTGGGTCCAGCGCGATCAGGGCCACCTGCGGCTGATAAGGGTCCGCTGGGGCTTCTTTCGCCTGCCGCCGCTTCTTCAATTCCTGGTCCACCTCCGCGATGCCGGCGTGCACGGCCTGGGAGGCGGCGGCCTGGAGGTCAAGATCGAGGGTGGTGTAAATCCGGTAGCTCTGGGAAAGCAAGTCACGCTCAGGAAACTGCGCGAGCAGTTGGTCCCGCACCATATCCACAAAGAAGGGCGCCTGGCTCGCTTCCGCGTTCTGCTGGGCGAGTCCCAGGAGCGCGGCTGAGGCCCGCTCGGTCTCCTCGGCCGTGATAAATCCCACCTCCAGCATGCGCCGCAACACAAAGTTCCGCCGCTCCAGCGCGCGTCCGGGGTGTTTGTAAGGCGAGTCGCGATTGGGCCCGTGAATCAGGCCCGCCAGCAGGGCGGCCTCCGGCAGGGTCAGGCTGCTCACGTCCTTGTTGAAATAGGCGCTGGCCGCCTCGCCGGCTCCATAGATGGCGAAACTGCCACGCTGGCCCAGGTAGATCTGGTTGGCGTAGAGCTCGAAGATCTGCTCTTTCGTCAGGCGCTGCTCCATCAACAGCGCCAGGAAGATCTCCGCCGCCTTACGCCGGATGGTGCGCTCGCGCGTCAGGAAGAGCGGG
>JALHUF010000348.1 GCA_022866195.1 Terriglobia bacterium | reverse complement strand
GGCGTTGCTCGCCGCCCTGGAATTCGTCAATCCGGACATGCCCGCCACGGTCGATGCTGCCGCCCTGGTGCAGATGAACCGCCACGGCCAGATCACGGGCGCTTATCTCGAGGGCCCGTTAGCCCTGGACGTGCCGCTCAGCCGTTTTGCCGCCGAGCGCAAGAACATCCAGAGTCCCCTGGTCGAGGCCACCGATATCTTCATCGCCCCCGATATCGAGGCAGCGAACATCCTCTATCGCGCTATTCTCTATTTCGCCCGCGGAGAATCCGGCGGGATTGTGGTGGGTGCCCGCGTGCCCCTGGTGCTCCTTTCACGCGCCGAAACCCCCGCGACGAAGATTCGTTCAATTTCCCTGGCGCTGCTGGTGATGCACCATCAGCGGGAGTCGTAGGCCGAAGGAGTCGGCAGTCAGCAGTTGACAGTTGCAACGGACCAAGGGGAGCAGGGCACCGAGACTCGGTAATCGGCAATCGTCAATCTTCAATCGGCAATTATCAATTCCCCAGCCCCTAGCCCCCAGCACTCAGCCCCGGGTTGAGGAGATTCACAGTGAAGGTTCTGGTTCCCAATCTCGGCTCGACCTCTCTGAAATACCAGCTTATCGACATGGACGGCGAACGGGTCCTGGCGCGTGGCAAGATCGAGCGTATTGGCAGCGCGCTCGCTATCGTGACCACGTGGGATGCGGAAGGTAAATCGACTCAGGCCACGGCGGCTGTTCCGGACCATCGCGCCGCCATTCAAACGCTCCTCGACCGGTTGCACGGCGGGGCGCAGCCGACGGCGATCGACGCGGTAGGTTTCAAGGCGGTCCATGGGGGGCCGCGCTATCGCGGCAGTTTCCTGGTGACAGATGAGTTGCTCGAGGCGATGAAGGAGTTTGTGCCCGTGGCGCCGGTGCACAACCCGGTGTACATCCAGGCGATGCAGGTCTTCCGCGAAGTCCTGCGCGGCGTACCGATGGTCGCGGTCTTCGAGCCGGGGTTTCATGTCACCATTCCGGAGCGGGCTTCGGTCTATGGCGTGCCCTTCGAGTGGCTGGAGAAGTATGGCGTGCGCCGTTACGGCTTCCACGGCTCCTCAAATCGCTACATCTCCCAGCGTGTGCCCGAAGTCTTGGGCCGCTCCGCCGCCGGTTTGCGGCTGGTCTCATGCCATTTGGGCGGCAGCTCATCGATTTGCGCCATCCGCGATGGAAAGTCCCTCGATTCAAGCTTCGGCTTCTCCGCCCAATCCGGCATGGAGCATGCAGCGCGCTGCGGCGAGTTGGACCCCTTCGCCGTTCTCCACGTCATGGAGAAGGAAAAACTGACCACAGCGCAGATGAGGGAGCTTCTCTCGAAGAAGAGCGGGCTGCTGGGAATTTCCGGCGTGAGCAGCGACCTGCGCGATATTGAAGAAGCAGCCGCGCAAGGCAATACCCGGGCGGCCCTGGCCATCGAGGTCCTGGTTTACGAGGTCAAGAAGTACATCGGTGCCTTCGCCGCGGCTATGGGCGGGCTCGATGCCGTGGCCTTTGCCGGCGGCATTGGCGAGAACTCGTGGCAGGTGCGGCAGGAAGTGTGCCGGGGCTTGGAGTTTCTTGGCTTGCGCCTCGATGACGAGAAGAACCGCGCGCCGGGGAGCAACGACCGCATTATTTCCAGTCGAGATTCCAACGTGGCGGTTCTGGTCGTCTACACGAATGAAGAAATTATCGTCGCGCGCGAGACGGTGCGCGTGCTGGGGCAGCAGTAGAGACGGCCCGGCGGGCCGTCTCACGGCGGTGAGGGGGTGTGGATCCCCCATAGGATGGGGTTATGAAGCTCGCTAACCTTGAGCTTGAAGGCGAACCGTGCGTGGGCGTGGTGAAGGGCGACCAAGTGGTGAACTTGGCAGTGGCCTTCAACCTGATCCTGGATGGTGCCGTGAAGTTCACAACAGGATCCCCGCAAAGCAAGGCCCGTCACACCGTGCTGCAGGCAGGCCCGCTT
>JALHUF010000347.1 GCA_022866195.1 Terriglobia bacterium | reverse complement strand
TCCTCGGTCAGCCCGTCAGTAAAGAAGGCGTTCTCCGGGTCAGGACTGAGGTTTTCGAAGGGCAGGACCACAATCGAGGCCTGCTCCGTAACCTGGCGAGCCGCTACCTCTGACCCCGCGATTCGGCCGCGACCGAGGCGCTGGAAATCAACCAGGATCTCCTTGGCCGACTGATAACGCAGTTTGCGGTCTTTCTCGAGCGCCTTGTTGATGATTTCTTCTAGCTTGGGGGGGAGTTCAGGATTCAGCCGCACGGGTGCGGTCGGGGCCTGGGTGAGGACGGCCGTGAAAATCATCGCCGAGGTGTTCCCCGTGAAGGGCTGCCTGCCCGTCGCCATCTCGTAGAGCACCGCGCCGAAGCTGAACAGGTCGGTCCTCGCGTCCAGTTCTTCGCCGCGCGCCTGCTCCGGCGACATGTAGGCCACCGTCCCCATCACCGCGCCCGGGCTAGTGAGGTGCGCCTCGTCAATGGAGGCAGTCGGAAGGTCCTGACCTCGAGACCCTTCGCTGGCGCTCAGGGTGACACCGCCCCCGATGTCATGCTGAGCGGAGCGAAGCATCTGCAGTGTCAATTTCGCTAGGCCAAAATCCAGAATCTTCGCCTGGCCACGAGCCGTAATGAAAATGTTCGCTGGCTTGATGTCGCGATGGATGATGCCTTTGGCGTGCGCTGCATCCAGCGCGTCGGCAATTTGGATGGTTAGGTCGAGCAGGGTATCCGTTGGTAGGGGCACGCCATGGCGTGCCCCTACGCAAATGCGCTGCTTGAGTGTCTGCCCTTCCAGCAACTCCATCACGATGAACGGCTGGCCTTCGTGCTGCCCGATTTCGTGAATCGTACAAATGTTCGGATGGTTCAAGGCGGAGGCCGCCCGCGCCTCGCGCTGGAAACGCTCCAGCGCCTGGTGGTCGCTGGCAAACTGCTCGGGCAGGAATTTCAAGGCGACATGACGGCCGAGGATCAGGTCCTCGGCTTTGTACACCACACCCCTTCCCCCGCCACCCAGCTTCTCCAGGATCCGGTAGTGGGAGACGGTCTTGCCGATCATTGCACGAGCCACCTAATCCTGACGCGAATCTTACGGTGGAGTTTCCGCCCAGTCAACACGAATCCGGGATATGTAGTCGACTGCAGGTGCTCAAGAGGGCGGCTCGGCAGTACATCCAATGCTCTGCTTCGGCACCGGCGGATGAGCGGGGTGCAAATGATGTCGGCCTTACTGGAGGCGGAACTTACTGGACTTGAGGATTTTCTTGGTTTCGGCGGCGATCAGGTCGCCCATGCGGGAGGTGGTCACCGGACGGTTCTTGCCCGGCAGGTCCGACGTGCGCGCGCCGCGTTTCATCACTTTCTCGATGGCCGTCTCGACGGCCGCGCCGACGGCTTCCATGCGCAGCGAGTAGCGCAGCATGAGGGCCGCGGAGGCGATGGCCGCGATGGGGTTGGCGCGGTTGCGACCGGCAATGTCCGGCGCCGAGCCGTGGACGGGCTCGTACAGCGCCGTGCGCTCCCCCAGGCTCGCGGAGGGGAGAAGGCCGATCGAGCCCGTGAGCATGGCAGCTTCGTCGCTCAGGATGTCGCCAAACATGTTGGTGGTCAGAATCACGTCGAAGCTGGTGGGGCGCTCGATCAATTGCATCGCGCAACTATCGACATAGAGGTGTTTCAATTCGACATCCGGGTACATACGGGCGATGCGGGTGACTACCTCCCGCCAGAGACGCGAGCTTTCCAGGATGTTGGCCTTGTCCACCGAAGTCACCTTGCGCCGACGCAGGCGGGCAAGCTGGAAGGCGCGATGGGCCACGCGTTCCACCTCGTGCTCGCGGTAGACTTCTGTGTTGATCCCCATCCGCTCGCCGTTCTTGGAGAAGATGCCGCGCGGGTTGCCGAAATAGATCCCTCCCAACAGCTCGCGCACGATGACCAGGTCCGTGCCCCGCACCAGATGCGGCTTCAATGCCGACAGATTCACCAGCGAATCCAGCACCTTGGCCGGGCGCAGGTTCACATAGAGCTCCTGCCGTTGCCGCAACTGGAGCAACCCCTGTTCCGGACGAAGTTCCGGACGCTTGTTGTCCCATTGAGGCCCGCCGACCGCTCCCAGCAGGATGGCCTGAGCGTTGTTGCAGATGGAAATCGTTTCGGCCGGAAGCGGTACCGCGGTTGCGTCTAAAGCTGCACCGCCAATCAGTCCGGTTTGGAACCGGAACATCGGGCCAAGAACTTCCTCAATGGCCTTCAGGACTTTGACAGCTTGAGCCGTGACT
Source organism: Terriglobia bacterium (assembly GCA_022866195.1). Lineage (GTDB taxonomy): Bacteria > Acidobacteriota > Terriglobia > UBA7540 > UBA7540 > JALHUF01. Next base: position 1,626 of record JALHUF010000347.1, on the reverse strand, counting down.
TCTGGCCCAATTCCGTCCCCTGGGAGTACGGCAACTCTGAACAGTCCTTGCATATCTTTAGTTATGTATAGTTTAACGGAATAGCGAGTGAAAATGCAAGATATACTTGGACTTACGCTCCGGAAGGGAAAGCATCGGTTGCCCTGGCCGCGATTAAGTCCAAGAAAATGAGTAAGTTAGGTGTGGAAGGCGGAATCTAGGCAGACACCCTAAGTCATTGACCCATATCAACTTATGAGCACCCGCGCCGACATATTGTCCGTGCTTATAGTGTGGGCTCGGTCCTAGTATCCCCCAGGGAAAAACCGGTCAACCATCTCGTTGCTGTGAACCGACCCGGTGGCGGCTGCGCTTTCTGCCGCACGCTTCAGTTCGTAGGCAGCCTTGTTGGCGGCCTGCAAGTAGGCGCGCGCCGCCGCCTCCACCACGTTGTGGCTGGTAGATCTACCGGTGAACTCTCGCCCCTGGAAACGCGCCCGGATCGAAACCTCTGCCACGCCGTCGGTGCCCGGGCCAACCGTATGCACGGAGAAGTCCGCAATGGTGCCGGGAACACCCACGATGCGGTCGATGGCGCAGAAGGCCGCATCGCAAGGCCCCTCGGCGGTGGCGGAATCGTGGGAGACCTCGCCATCCTTCTCCAATTCGACCGTCGCCGTCGAGCGCCCCGCGCTGGAAGAGACCGTCTGAAACAGCTTCAGCGTGAACATCTCCGGAAGGTGCTCGAAGCCCTCGTTGACAATACCAATCAAGTCTTCGTCGTAGACGTTCTTCTTCTGGTCGCCGAGGCGCGTGAAGAGTTCGTAAGCGCGCTCGAGTTCCGGCTTGGTCAACTGATACCCCAATTCCTCATAACGCTTGGAGAGGGCGTGTCGGCCCGAATGCTTGCCCAGCACGATCTCGCTCGCAGGCATGCCGACCGTCTGCGGCGTCATGATTTCATAGTTGATGGCCTTCTTCAGCACGCCATCCTGATGAATGCCTGCCTCGTGGGCAAACGCGTTGCGGCCCACAATCGCCTTATTGCGCTGGACCGCGACGCCTGTCACGCGGGTCAGGAGTTGGCTCGAGGCGAACAGTTCCTCGGTGTGGATTTCCGTAAAGACCGGCAGAACGTCGCGCCGCACATAGATCGCCATGACGATCTCTTCCAGGGCTGCGTTGCCGGCCCGCTCGCCGATGCCGTTGATGGTGCACTCGACCTGCCGAGCCCCGCCCCGGATGCCAGCCAGAGTGTTGGCCACCGCCATTCCCAAGTCGTCGTGGGTGTGCGTGCTCAACATTACTCCGTCCATGCCGGGCACGCGCGCCTTGACGTCAGCAAACATCTGCTCGTATTCCGGCTCCATGCAGTAGCCAACCGTGTCGGGGAGATTTAGCACCGTGGCGCCGGCCTCCACCGCGGCATGGCAGCATTCGATAAGGTAGCTGCGGTCGGTGCGCCCGGCGTCTTCGGGCGAGAATTCCACGTTGTCGCAGAACGACCTGGCATAGCCCACGGCCCAACTGATCTGCTTCAAGATTTCCTCGCGCGTCTTGTGCAGCTTGTATTGGAGGTGAATGTCGGAGGTGGCCAGGAAGGTGTGGATGCGCGGCCGCTCGGCTTCCTTCACCGCGGCCCAGGCG
>JALHUF010000035.1 GCA_022866195.1 Terriglobia bacterium | reverse complement strand
CGATGATCACGACGACCTTGCCTTCGAGTCTGCCCATAAAAAACAGGGATTAGGGATTAGGGATTAGGCATTAGGGACCGGGGGCTGGGGCCAAGGCAAATCGGAAGGAAGTAGGCCCCAGCAGATTATCGCGCACTTCACACTTTATCCTTCATCATTCACACTTCCTTCGGGTCCCGAATCCCTAATGCCTAGCTGTGCGAGCGCACGAGCGACAAGAACTCTTCCCGCGTTTCAATTTCATCGCGGAAGGCGCCCAGCATGGCGGAGGTGACCGCCACGGAGTTTTGTTTTTCCACCCCGCGCATAATCATGCAGAGGTGTTTAGCTTCGATTACCACGCCCACGCCCAGCGGCTTGATTCTCGCCATGATGGTTTCGGCAATCTGGTTGGTCAAGCGCTCCTGCACCTGAAGCCGCCGCGCAAACACGTCCACGAGGCGGGGGATTTTGCTCAGGCCAATGACCTTATCGGTCGGGATGTAGGCCACGGGGCAGCGACCGAAGAAAGGCAGGAGGTGATGCTCACAGAGGCTGAAGATCTCGATGTCCTTGACGATGACCATCTCATCGTAAGCCACCGAGTAGAGCGCGCCGTTCAGCACCTTGTCCACGTCCTGCTGATAACCACTGGTCAAGAAGCGCAGAGAGCGCGCCACGCGCAGGGGCGTCCGGAGCAGTCCCTCGCGCTCGGGATCTTCCCCCAACTGGCGGAGGAAGGCGCGCACTGACTCCTCCAGGGGATCGGGGGTCGCTGCCCCCGCAAGGCGCGTCATCGTCGCGAATTGGTCTTCTTTCATCGCCTTCATCTCGCTTTCCGGCCCGTTTCCTTTTGGTCCGGTTCACCTTCGTACTCGAAGAAATTGGAATTGGTTTCCTCCAACCGCACCCGCTCCAGGCGGGTAGAGCCAGCCCCGCCGGCGCGCGCCAGTCTCCGCCGAAGCCGATGGAAGATCTCGCTACAGAGGTTTTCCGTGGTGGGCACGCGCCTCCGGAAGCTCTCTACGTCCAGGTTCAGATTCATCTGGTCAAAGCGCTCCAGTACCTCCTGCTCCACGGCACCATCCAGCCGCGCCAGGTCGCAGACCATGCCCGTGTGGGGATCGACGGGGCCTGCCACGGTTACCTCCAGCACGTAGTTGTGGCCGTGGCCGTAAGGATTGTTGCACTTGCCGTAAACGCGCGCATTCTCCGCTGCATCCAGCGCCTCACTGTGCAGGCGGTGCGCGGCGGAAAACCGATAACGGCGGGTGAGGTAAACCATCAATCTCCGTAATAATCCACGAACAGGTCCGGTGTTTCGTACAACCGAATTCGATGCAGCTTGCCGAAAACAAGTTTCGGGGCCAACAGCCTCCAGATTTCGACCGCAATGTTCTCAGTGGTCGGAATCGTGGAAGCGAAGGCCGGCACTTCCTTGTTCAGGAACCGGTGATCCATCAACTGCAGGACCTCCTGCTCCAGGAGCTTCTTCAGATCCTTGAGGTCCATAACCATACCGGTGACCGGGTCAACTTCTCCGGCCACGGTGACCTCGAGAGTGTAGTTGTGACCGTGGCCATGCGGATTGTTGCACTTGCCGAAAATGCTGCGGTTCTCCTCCGGGCTGAGGTTGGGATTGTGGTAGTAGTGGGAAGCGGAAAACTCCACCCGGCGCGTTACGTAAATCATCCTGTCCCCTTCGTCAGGTAGTCGCGGCCCTTCCACTGGATTTTCCCACTGAACCGATAGGCGCGCACGGAATTCAGCAGGAGCAAGCCCAGCAGCGTCGCGCCCGGCACCAAGAAATTCGCCAGGCGTCTTTCAAAGCCAAGCCGGCCGAGCGCGCGGCGGTAGGTCCACTGTCGCGACACCGCAATCAGAAAGCATCCCACCGTGGCGAGTGTCAACCCTGCTCCGCCGCGCCCGAGCGCCAGCGCGATGCCCAGGGCAATGACGGCAAGAACCGGCGCCACGTCGAGCAGCCAGAGCTCAGCCAGAGTCCCGAACATCCTCCTCAGGCTTCGTCCGTAAAGCAGGTACAGATTCTTGGTCCACCCGCCCCACATGTCGCGAAAACTGCGGTACATGCGCGTCCGGACCCACGCCGCCCCCGGGAGAAAAACCAGCCGACCCCCTGCGGCCTTGACTCGCCGGGCCAATTCCACGTCCTCGAGGATCTCGCCGCGAACCGCTTCGTGACCGCCGACACGCTGGTACACGTCCCGCCGGATCAGCAGGTACTGCCCATTGGCCGCTGCAGCGGGTGACCGCGGATCGGAGACCTCGGCGAACCGATAAAGCCTCGCCAGGTGCACGTACACGAGCGGGATAACGGACTTTTCCCAGGCGGTGGGAGTCCGCTGCCCGGGCGAAACAGAGAGCAGGTCCGCGCCCTCTCGCTCGGCATGCTCCAGCAAAGTCGCCAGGCTGCCCGGCAGGTGTTCCGTATCCGCGTCCGTAAACAGCAACCACTCGCCCGTCGCGGCGCGCGCCGCTGTTGCCACGGCATGGGACTTGCCGGTCCAGCTCTCGGGCAGTGATTCAACACGCAGCGTGCGCAGCTCGGGAATTTCCGTTTCAAGTCCCTTAAGGATTTCTCCCGTGCGATCGTCCGACTGGTCATCCACGACCAGGATGTG
>JALHUF010000346.1 GCA_022866195.1 Terriglobia bacterium | reverse complement strand
TGTCCAGGTCGCCGTCGTTGGCGTAGTCAGCTGTGGCGAGGCCGCGGCTCACCTTCTTCAACGCCAGCCCCGGCCCGGCGCGCAGGCCAACTTCGTCAAACTTTCCGTTGTGTCGGTTGTGGAACAGCAGGTTGCGCTCCGCGTAGGTGATGCCGGTAGGATAGCGATCCATCTGGGGAAAAGTCTGGCCATTGGCGAAGAAAATGTCTTTCCACCCGTCGTTGTCGTAGTCGAGGAACTTCGCGCCGAAGGTGGTGAAGGGCCAGGTGACATCGCCGATCCCGGCCGGGTAGGTCACGTCCGTAAATGTCCCATCGCGGTTGTTGTGGTAGAGATTGTTGGTGTCATCGGAGAAGTTACCCTTCACCAGATCCAACCAGCTGTCGTTGTCGTAATCCCCGAAGTCGGTCCCCATCCCCGCTTGTTCTTGGCCCTCGCCGCTGTAAGCCACGCCGGCCGGGACGCCGACATCCGTGAACGTTCCGTCGCCGTTGTTGTGATAGAGAGAACTGGGCGTCGAGTCGTTGGCCACGTAGATATCCAAGCGGCCATCGCGGTCGTAATCGGCCATCACCACACCCAGGCCATAATACTGGCCGCGATCGATGCCTGCCTTCTCGGTGACGTCGGCAAAGGTTCCGTCGCCGTTATTGTGAAACAGGATGTCGCGGCCGCCCGGAAGGCCGCGCGGGCCGCAAAACGTGGCGATACTGCGATAGGTGCAATTGGGCGCGCTGCCCGGTTCTCCCAGCCGCGCGATATCCACATCCACGTAATTGGCCACGTAAAGATCCAGCCGCCCGTCATTGTCGTAATCACCGAAGGCGCAGCCCATGCCCCAGCCGTGCCCGCGCACGCCCGCCCGCTCCGTCACGTCGCTGAAGGTGCCGTTGCCGTTGTTGCGGTAGAGGACGTTGCCACCATAGTAGGTAAGGTAGAGGTCGTCGTAGCCATCGTTGTCGAAGTCGCCGACGCAGACTCCCATGCCCCAACCTGTGTGGTCGAGCCCTGAGGCAGCCGAAACGTCGGTGAAGGTGCCGTCGCCGTTGTTGTGATAGAGGCGGGAGCGCGGACTGTCGCCCCGCTTCCAGTGCTCGAATGTCGACCCGTTCACCAGGAAGAGGTCCGGGTAGCCGTCGTTATCGTAGTCGAACCACGCGATGCCGCCGCCCCCCTTCGCTTCGATGATGTAGCGTTTCTCCGGACCGCCGCTGGTGAGGCTGAATCGAATGCCGGCCGTTGCCGAGACCTCCACGAATTGGTCGATGGGCGGAGAAACGGGAGCAGCGGTGAGGCGCGGGGTGCCGCGCCGCTGCGGATCTCCGCCCGCCCCGTGCAGCGCCAGAGCGACGAGGGCCACACCAACTGCGCACAGGATGGGAAAGACTTTTCCGCTGGAAATCCTCAATTTCGCCCCTGACCTCGATGTTTCGCCATTGGCAAAAGGCGGCCGCTCCGAAGGGTGGCCCCGCGTCCTATTGCTCACGCCCGGCAATCCCCGAGCTCTGGCCTTGGCTCCGCGCGTGCAACTCGCCCACGATCTTGTACTCGCGCGCCGCGTCCTCTTTCCTTTCCATCTGCTGATAAGTCCGCGCCAGCGCGTAGTGGGCCTCGACGTTATCCGGTTTCAGCTCCACCGCCTTCTTGAGTTCAGTCTCCGCTTCACCCAGCTTCCCTCGGCCTATCAATACACGGCCCAGTCCGTAATGAGCCTGGAAGGCCAGCGGTCGCAACCCTACGCCTTTGCGAAACAATTCTTCCGCCGCACCCAGGTTGCCCCGGCCCAGCTCGATATTTCCCGCCAGCCAGTACGGCTCATAGAAGTTGCCGTTCGACTGCATCTCCTTCTTGAATTCCTCCAGTGCCGCCCCGAGATTTCCTTGGCTCTGATAGGCATAACCCAGGTGGTAATGGACGAGCGGGAGTTGGGGCGCCAGGGCCAGAGCCTTCTTGAACTGCTCGATGGCCGGGAGCGTGCGGTTCAGATTGTGGTAGGCGCGACCCAGGAGAACGTGCGCCTGCGCGTTCGCCGGTTCAAGACGCACGCACGCCCCGAGCGATTTGGACGCCTCCGCATATTTGTTCTCGCTGAGATCGACAAGCGCCAGGTTGAAGTAGTACTGCGCCACGCTCGGGTCGAGTTCGACGGCGCGGCGAAAGGCCGCCCGCGCCTCCGCGTTCAGGCCTTTCTTGAACAGCGCCGCCCCCAGCAACTGATGCAGGGCGGCCGACCGCGGGAAGCGGACAGCCGCCCCTCGCGCCTCCTCCAGCGCCGCGTCAATCTGGCCGGCGGCGATCCTGGAACTGATCTGCTCCTCTAATGCCTGTTCAGAGTCCTGCGCGGGAAGCGCCAAGGCTGCGCACAGCGCCAGGGAAAGCCCCGCCACCAAAAGAATCGCGCGAAAAGCGTGCCGCGGTTTCACAAAGCGATGTTAATCGCTCGCGGAGAACGAAGTCAAACCAGTGCCAGGAAATCAGTTGCAGGATGGGCGGCCGTTCCAGCCCGTGGTGGTTGGCGTTCGCTTAAATGATCTTCAGCTTCTTCCCCACCGTCTCGAGAATCTCGAGGGCCTGCGACAGTTCCGTTTCGGTATGCGTGGCGGTGACGATGGTGCGGATGCGCGCCTTGCCCACGGGGACCGTGGGAAAGCCGATGCCCTGAGCAAACACGCCCGCGGCAAACAGTTCGCGGGAGAACTCGTGCGCCAACGCCGCATCGCCGACGATAACCGGCGTGATAGGCGTTTCACTCATGCCCGTATTGAAGCCCAGCTTCTTCAGACCCGCCTTGAAGAAACGGGTGTTACTCCAGAGTTTCTCGATACGTTCCGGCTCTTCCTCCAGAACCTCGAAGGCCGCGATGCACGTGGCGGCCACGGAAGGCGGATGGGAGGTGGAAAAGAGGAACGGCCGAGCGCGATGATAGAGGAACTCGATAGTATCGCGCGTGGAGCATACATAGCCGCCCAGGGCCCCGATGGCCTTTGAGAGCGTCCCGACCTGGATATCGACGCGCCCGTGCAGACCATAGTGGTCCACGGTGCCGCGCCCGTGGCGCCCGAGGACGCCGGAGGCGTGCGCATCGTCAATCATCATGATGCAGCCGTACTTTTCCGCGAGCGCGACCAAGGCCGGGAGGGGCGCAATGTCGCCGTCCATGGAAAAGACGCCGTCGGTGATGAGCAGCTTGCGCCCGGGCCGGTTCTGGAGTTCTTGCAGAATCTTCTCGCACGCTTCGACGTCTTTGTGGGGAAACACCTTGATTTCCGCGCGCGAAAGCCGGCAACCGTCGATGAGGGAGGCGTGGTTAAGCTCATCGGAGATGATGACATCTTCTCTCGCCAGGATGGCCTGTACCGTCCCGGCGTTCGCCGTGAAGCCGGACTGGAACACCACCGAAGCTTCCACCTGCTTGAACTGCGCGATCTTCTCCTCCAGCGCCATGTGGAGCGTCATGGTGCCGGCGATGGTGCGCACGGCCCCTGAACCCACGCCGTATTTCTCGATGGCCTCGAGGGCTTTCTGCTTGAGCTTGGGGTGGGTGGTAAGTCCCAGGTAGTTGTTGGACGAGAGATTGATCACCTCGCGGCCGTCGAAGCGGGCCACGGGCCGCTGCGCGGTCTCCAGGATCCTCAGTTTTTGGTAAAGCTTCTGCTCGCGCAGCTTTTGCAGCTCGTCACTCAGGTATTGCAGTTGGACTTTGGGCATGGGAACCCCGGCGGAGAAGTCTGAGGCCGAAAGTCAAAAGTTGAAAGTTGAAGAAAGAGGAATGAACAGAGGCAAAGTTGCCGCTTTCGACTTTCAACTTTCGGCTGTCACCGTACTCGTTTAGCGGCTAACTCCCATGGGCAAGTATACCCACTCGGTATCCTGCTGACACCGGTCACAGGTCCGGCACAGGCGCGCGAAGGCTCGGAGACGCTTCAAGTCCTCCGCGTCCACCTCAATGGGCATCCGGACGCGACAGCGCAGACATTGCACCATCGCAACGTAGGAAACTCTCAGCTGACGACTGCGAATGAAGTCGGGCTGTGACACGGCTGTTTCCGCTTCATTCTTCGTCGCGTGCCTGGATGCGCGCGTGCTCGACCCGTCGTTCCCCTTGCCCGTTCTTCCCCCTTCACTTCCTAGGGTAACCCGTTCGGGTACATCAACACCTTGGACGCGTTGCCCGAGAGCAGGAGCTCCATGCCGTGCTCAAAGTCCGACATGGGGATGCGGTCCGTGATCAACGGAGCAAGATCAAGGGCGCCGGATTTCAGGAGTGCCTGCATTTTGTACCACGTTTCAAAGACCCGGCGACCGTTGATGCCCTGCACCACTGCACCCCGGAAGATAATATCGTTTGCCAGATCAAGCTCCAGAGGTTTGGCGGGAATCCCGAGCAGCGAGATTCGCCCGCCGCGCCGCAGCATCTGGAACGCCTGGCGGATGGCCTCGGGATGGCCGGACATTTCCAGGACGACGTCCACCCCCACGCCGCCCGTCTCGCCCAGCACGAATGCCACGGGGTCGGTCGCGGAGGGGTCAATGACTACGGTGGCGCCCATCTTCTCGGCCAGTCGGCGTCGGTAGGGATGGATCTCCGTGGCGAAAATGGGGCTTGCGCCGCAGGCCTTGGCCACCGCCACCGAGAACAGGCCAATGGGCCCGCAGCCGGTGATGGCCACGCTCAGGCCGGCGATGTCTCCCGCCAAGACCGTGTGGACCGCATTCCCAAGCGGATCGAGCACCGCAGCGTAGTCGGCGGGGATGCCCGGGTCGATCTTCCAGATGTTCGCCTCGGGGATGCGCACAAACTGCGCAAAACAACCGTCTGTATCAACCCCAATGATGCGCACGTTCTGGCAGATGTGACGCTGCCCCGTCCGGCACTGGTAGCAGTGGCCGCACGACAGGTGCATTTCGGCAGAGACGAAGTCGCCCTGTCGCACGGTGCTGACCTCGGCGCCCACTTTTTCCACCACACCGCAAAACTCATGGCCGAAGACCAGTGGAGGGCGAATGCGCCGCGCTGACCAGCGATCCCACTGGTAGATGTGCAGGTCAGTGCCGCAGATGGAGGCCACCTGCACCCGCACCAAGACATCATGTAAGCCGATCTCCGGGACGGCCACCTCCTGGAACCGGGCTCCCGGTTTCGGTTCAGGCTTCACAATTGCTTGCATGAGTGATTCCGACATGGGTTTTGATGAAGAGCCACGACCCCGGATGGACTGATCCTAAAGTCCGCCGCCATAATATCACAATAGAATTTGGGAGGCTGGGAAACGCAGCCCGCGCGGGTGACTTTAGCCGTAAGACTTACTGTAGCCTGCGCCTCAACCGCTCCAGGGCATCTTTGGCCAGAGCATAGTCAGGAGAAAGCTTGAGGGCCTGCTCGAAGTGGTGGCGGGCCTTGGTATATTGCTCCTTCGCCATATAGACGCGCCCCAGGTTGTAGTGGGGATAATGGTAGGACTCGTAGCGACGCGATTGGAGCGCCCGCAGCAGCCAGGACTCCGCCTCGTCGTACTCACCTTTCTCAATCAAGTAGGCGCCGATATCGTTGTAGGGATTGCCAAACTCCGGGTCAATCTGGATGGCTTTCTTGCACTCGGCGATGGCCTCCTCGAGCTTGCCCTGGAAACGATAGGTCCAACCCAGGAACGTGTACGCCTCGGCTGTGGGATGGAGATCAAGGGAGCGCTTGTAGAGCTCCACGGCCATGTCGTAGTCGCCCCCCATCTGGTATTGATAGGCCTCTTTGAGGAGTTCCCAGGCGGATTGGAGTTCTTCAACGCCCATGTCGGTTTTTTGCCCGATAATCCTTGGTAGCACACCCTGGAGGGCATGTCAATCGGGACGAATCCCGTTTTCGTCAGGTTTGCCATCTCGTCAACCGACGCGACGCGAGCGAACACGCTAGGAGTGTTCGCCCGCCGATGCAACTTGTTGCGCGGGATTTGTCACTCCTGGTATGCTCGGGCGCTTTACGCACCAGGGTGAGGCAAGCCATCAGATGTAGACACCTTCGTCTTCCTGTGCTGCGTTGCTGGTGGCAAGTGGATTGTCTTCGCTGTGGAAGCGTCTCCTGGCACGGGAGGAGCAAGGAGCGATAATCAACTCAGTCTTCTGACTGGAAAAATTACCCAGCAAAACATGATGGAGCACACCACGTCGGATTCCCTTGACAGCAGAGATGTGAGCACCCTCCCGCGTGGCCCGGCCTCGCGCCTGCGTTACGTCGTACTCGCGTTCATCTGCTCGCTCTCGGTCATCACCTATCTCGACCGTGTCTGCATCTCCGGGAGCGCCCCCTACATCTCCGCTGACCTTGGGTTGACGCCGGTCCAGATGGGTGCTGTGTTCAGCGCTTTCGCCATCGCCTATGCGATATTTGAAGTACCCGGCGGCTGGTTGGGAGATCGCATCGGGCCCCGCAAAGTCATCACGCGGATTGTGGTGTGGTGGTCCATTTTCACCGCACTTACCGGCGTAGTAAGCCGCCTGTGGACTCTGGTCGCTGTACGTTTTCTGTTCGGGGCTGGGGAAGCCGGCATGTATCCGAACTCGGCCAAGGTCTTTTCCCGTTGGATGCCGGGTGTGCGGCGGGGCTTCGCGACCGGCCTGATGTGGATGTGCGGCCGGCTGGGGGGCGCATTCGCGCCGGGCTTGGTAGTGTTCATGATCGCCCACACGGGGTGGCGTCCGACCTTCTGGCTCTTCGGCGTGCTGGGTATCATCTGGGCCGTCTTCTTCTGGTTCTGGTTCCGCGACCGGCCGGAACAGAAACCCGGGGTCAACGCGGCGGAGCTGCACATCATCCGCAGCGGGCAAGCATCAGCCGGTTACCCCCACGGGGGCCGTATCCAAGTTCCGTGGTCGCGCCTGCTGCGGAGCGGCAATCTCTGGGCCATCTGCTGGATGTACTTCTGCGTCTCCTATGGTTGGTATTTTCACATCACGTGGTTGCCGACCTACCTGAAGGCGCGTGGCGTCTCCATGCTGCAAGCAGGCATCTACGGCGGCCTGCCGCTGTTCTTCGGCTCCATAGGTTGCGTGCTCGGAGGCCTGCTCACGGACTTCGTGGTGAAAAGAACGGGGAATTTGAAGAACCGGCGCTACATCGGCTTTGCCGGATTCTTCCTGGGTTCGCTCTGCATGCTGGGAAGCGTCTGGGTCAAGGATCCGCTGGCGGCCGTCCTGACCATCGCCATGGCCTCGTTCTGCGGTGACATGACCATGGGCTCGAGTTGGTCAGTGTGTATGGACGTGGGGCGCGAGCTTTCCGGCACCGTCTCCGGCTGCATGAATATGTGGGGAAACCTGGCCGGCTTCTTGTTCCCCATCGTCACGGGTTTCCTGGTCCAAACGCTCGGAAGTTGGGACTTGCCGATCATCGTCTCG